>CANJXD010000077.1 GCA_947478535.1 Acetobacteraceae bacterium | reverse complement strand
GCGGTGGCTGCCGCCCGCCAGGGTCCAGCACCCGTATCCGCAGCAACGCTTCATCGTCAAACACCCGAGGTGGGAGCCGAGTGCGTTAGCAGCGCACGCTCGGATCTGTCCGGGGGGCGCCCGGTAACGGGCGTCCCTACCGGGATGGCAGATCACCGGTGCGGCCGGCGAGGGCACGCTGATGACCTTCAGCAGCGACCCGCGCAAGCGCCCGACAGCCGCCGCCGTGGTGCAATCCTTCCGGGCGAAGAACATCGATCCCGAGGGTTATGTCCTCTACACCTATGCCGCCGTGCAGATCTGGGCAGCGGCGGCGACCCGGACGAATGGCGTCGATCCCCGCCGCATCGCGGCGCTGATGAAGTCCGGTGGTCCGTGGCAGACGGTGCTCGGCGACATCTCCTTCGACGGCAAGGGCGATGTGACGGTGCCGGACTACGTCTTCTACGTCTGGCGCAACGGCACCTACGCCGAGATGTGAGGGCCTTCGGGGCGCGTCATCGCGGGCGCGCCCCGTTTCCCGCTTGGGCTGCCCATTGGGGCTGCCCATTGGGGCTGCCCACTTGGGCTGGCAGCATGTGGCTGAGTCTGTAGGCTGGGGCCGGGGAAACGACCGGGACCGCCCATGACCGCCATCCGCAACGTGCTGTTCATCATGTGCGACCAGTTGCGCTGGGATCACCTGGGCTGCGCGGGGCATCCCTTCCTGCGGACGCCGCATCTCGATGCGCTGGCCGCGCGTGGCGTGCGCTTCGCCGAAGCCTATGTGCAGTCCGGCATCTGCGGGCCGTCCCGCATGTCCTACTATACCGGGCGCTACGTCTCCTCCCACGGCGCCACGCATAACCGGGTGCCGCTCAGCGTGGGGGAAGTGACGCTGGGCTGGCATCTGCGCGAAGCCGGGCGGACGCTGGCGCTGGCGGGCAAGACCCACATGTTGCCGGATGCGCGCGGCATGAAGCGCCTGGCGCTGGATGGCCAGCACGACCTGGCGGCGCTGCTGAAGGAAGGCTGGTTCTCACTGGTCGATCGGCATGACGGCCATCACGCCGAGCCTGACAGCGCCTATGCCCATTGGCTCCGCGCGCGCGGCTATGACAGCCGCGACCCCTGGACGGACTATGTCATCGCCGTTGAGGACGCCAAGGGCCAGGTCCACAATGGCTGGAAGATGCGCAACGCCCACCTGCCCGCGCGGGTGAGGGAGGAGCATAGCGAGACCGCCTACACCACCGACATGGCGATCGACTTCATGGCGAAGCAGGGCGATGCGCCCTGGGTGCTGCACCTGTCCTACGTCAAGCCGCACTGGCCCTACATCGCGCCGGCGCCCTACCATGCGATGTATACGCGGGACCAATGCCTGCCCGTATCCCGCCACCCTGACGAACGTGGTCCCGCCGTGCATCCCATGCTGCGTGAATGGCAGGAAGAGGAAGTCTGCCGGAGCTTCCAGCGGGATGATTGCATCGCCACGGTGCGCCCGGCCTATCAGGGGCTGATCTCGCAGCTCGATGACCATCTCGGCCGAGTCTGGGCGGCGATGGAGGCGCTGGGGCGGTGGGACGATACGCTGGTGGTGTTCTGTTCCGACCATGGCGACTATCTCGGCGACCACTGGATGGGGGAGAAGGAGCTGTTTCACGAGTGCATCCAGCGGGTGCCGTTCCTGCTGTATGACCCGTCCCGGGCCGCGGATGGCACACGGGGCACGGTGGATCGCCGCTTCGTCGAGGCGATCGATGTCGTGCCCACCATCCTCGATGCGCTGGCGCTGGACCCGGCCGAGCATCTGCTGGAAGGGCGATCCCTGTTGCCGCTGACGCGTGGCGCCGCACCGGTGTGGCGGGATGCGGTGTTCAGCGAACTGGACTGGACCTTTCGCGGTGCGCGGCGGCGGCGCGGCCACGCCACGGGGCAGCATCATGCCTGGATGGTGCGGGAGGCGCGGTGGAAATACGTCCACTGGACCAGCGGCTATCGCCCCCAGCTTTTCGACCTGGAGCAGGACCCCGAGGAATTCCACGACCTCGGCGCCGACCCGGCACTGGAGGAGGTGCGCCAGGCGATGCGGGAGAGGCTGCTCACCTGGTTCACCGGGCTCAAGCGCCGGACGACGCTGACCTGGGCGGAGGCGGAACTTCGGACCGACCGCCACAAGGCGGCCGGGGTGTTCTACGGGGAGTGGTAGGGGAGAGGTTTTTCCGGCCCTCAGGCGGCATCCGTCTCCGGCCCCACGGGGTGGTAGCCGCGGCCGTACCAGATCAGGGCGCGGCCAGGTTCGCCTTGGCGCACGGCCTCGACCTCCGCGAACATGACGCTGTGCGTGCCCTTCTCCACGACATCGACGATGCGGCAATCGAAGGACACCGCCGCTTCTTCCAGCACCGGCGCACCGGTGACCAGCGTGGTCCAGGTGCCGAAGGCGAAGCGCTGTTCACCGGTCATGCCGTCCCGCCCCGAGAAGACATCGGACAGCTCCTTCTGCCTCGCCGGCAGGGTGTTCACGCAGATCACGCCATTCGCCTTGAACAGGGCGTGGCCGCTACTGGACCGGTTAAGGCAAAGCAGAAGCGTCGGGGGGTCATCCGTCACGCTGCAGACGGCGCTGGCGGTGACGCCCGCGCGCCCGGCGGGACCCGCGGAGGTTATGATGTTCACCGCCGCGCCAAGCCGCGCCATGGCATCGCGGAATTCGTCACGGCTCAGGGGCATCGGGTATCGGCTCCACACATGCGCGCAAGATGCGGCGGCGGGCAGCGATTGGAAAGGGTGGTGACGACGACGGTTGCCGACAGGGCCTTTCAGACCGCCGCGTCCATCACTCCGGCGCCCGCCGGGCCAGCGCGTTGGACAGCGCTTCCGCCAACTGCGCCTGCGTATAGGGCTTGAGGAGGCGGGGTGGGCCATCGGGGATCACCCCGCCGGGCGCGGCGAGGCTCTCCGTGAGACCAGCCAAGGGACTGACATGCCCGGTGGCGAGGATCACCGGCAGGCCCGGGCGCAGCGTGGCCAGGTGGCTGGCGAGCGCCGCGCCCGTCATGCCGGGCATGGCGTGGTCGGTGATGATGACGGCGGGCGGCGGGCCGGCGGCCAGCGCGGCCAGCGCGGCCTCTGCCGAAGGCACGGCCTGCACGGCATAGCCGAGGTCCTCGATCATCGCGGCGGTGCTTTCCAGCACCAGCGGTTCGTCATCCACCACCAGCACACGCCCGCGCCCGCGCCGGGGCTCGGCCAGGGCGACACGGGGTGCCGTCACCGCCGGCTGCGCCGCGACAGGCAGGTGCAAGGTCGCGATGGTGCCGGCGCCAGGCGCGCTCTCGATGGTCAGCGTGCCGCCAGATTGGTGCGCCAGCCCGTGCACCATGGACAGGCCGAGCCCGGTGCCCTGCCCGGGACCCTTGGTGGTGAAGAAGGGCTCCACCGCGCGTTCCAGCGTCACCGGGTCCATCCCGTGCCCGGTATCGGCCACGGCGATGCTGAGCATGCGCCCTGGATCGGCGGCAACGGCGCTGCCGGTGGGTGCCGGGCCTTCGCCGAGAGTGATGACAATGCGCCCGCCATCCGGCATCGCGTCCCGCGCATTGACGACGAGGTTGAGCAGCGCGAGTTCGAGCGCGTGCGGATCGACCATCGCGGCGGGCAGGCCAGACGGGGCGGTGATGGTGAGTTCCACCAGCGGGCCGGCGGACCGCCGCAGCAGGTCCTGCGCGCCGTCCAGCAGCGTGGCCAGATCCACGGCACTCGGCTTCAGGTCCTGCCGCCGGGCGAAGGCCAGAAGGCGCTGCGTCAACTGCGCGCCGCGTTCGGCGCCCAGCGTTGCCGCCTCGATGTTGCGTTCGATGGCGCGCTGCGCGTCCGGCGTGGAGGGTGCGCCGAGACGCTTGCGCGCCAAGGCGAGGTTGCCAAGCACGGCCATCAGCAGGTTGTTGAAGTCATGTGCCACGCCACCGGTCAGGCGGCCCAGGGTTTCCATCTTCTGGGCCTCCAGAAGCTGGGCCTGCGCTTCCTTCAGCGCCGAAACGTCGCGCGCCTCGGGCACGAGGAGGGAGACGATGCCATCCTCGTCGCGCACCGGCTTGATGGAGAAATCGATCGCGACGGTGCCGCCATCGGCGCCGCGCATCGTCAGCTCCCGCCGGACGAACCGGCCCTGGGCGGCTTCGGCAATGGCATCGCGGACCAGCGCGCGGGTGTCCTCCGGCCACCAGGGCGCGTCCCAATAGGGGCGGCCGGTGACCTCGGTGACGCCAGTGCCGCCGAGGCGCAGCATGGCGTCGTTGGCTTCCAGCATGGTGCCATCCGGCGACAGCAGGCCGATGAACTGGAAGGTGGCATCGAAGATGCCACGGAACCGGGCTTCGCCTTCCCGCAGCCGGGCATTGGCATCGGCCAGCATGAAGGTGCGTTCGGCGACGCGGCGTTCCAGCGTGGCGTTGGCGTCCGCCAGCGCCTGTTCATGCTGGCGCCGTGCCGTGACATCCAGAGCGATGCCAAGCAGCCGGCGCGGTTGGCCATCCAGGCCGCGCCGGACATCCGCACGCACGCCGATCCAGCGTTCGGGGATCCCCGCTTCTGGCCCGGGGCCTTCCGAACTGGCGCGGGCCAGCCGGAATTCTGCCTCCAACGGCCGGCCCTGGCGCATCGCGGCGGCCAGCGCGGCGGCCAGGGCGGGGCGGTCTTCCGGCATCACGCCCAGCAGGGCGGCGCGGCTGGACAGGCGGCGGCGCCGGCTGAGGCCCCACAGGCTGAAGACATCGCCCACCAGGGTCAGCTGGCCATCCTGCATGTCCCAGTCCCACAGCCCGATCCCCCCGGCCTGTTCGGCCAGCCGCAGGCGGGTCTCGCCTTCCTGGTTCGAGGCGATCAGCATGTCCCGTTCCGCCAGGGCGTGGGTCAGGGCAGCGCCGCGTTCCTCCGCCTCGCGGCGGGCGCGGCGTTCGCGCGCCTCCGCTCGCAGCGCGGCCCGCTCGGCAAGCCCCGCGAGCAGGGCGGACAGGCCGAAGAGCAGTCCGTTGCGAGCCAGCCGGGCATGGAAGGGCCACAGGACATGGTCGCGAGAGACCGCGGCGGCGGCGGTCACGGTGGCGCTGGGCGCGGCGCGCCAGACCAGCAGTTGGATGCTGCCATCGGCCCCGGTCACCTCCCGCTGCCCGGCCGGGCCGGGAAAGGGCCCGAGCGCTGCCCCGGAGCCCGGCCCACCGCCCGGCCCACCGCCGGTCTCAGCTCCCGGCGCAGGCCACGCCATGACGGTGACGCCGTCCGGCCGCGCCAGCCGCAGCGCGGCTCCGGGACCAAGCGCCAGGCCTTCGGCGAGGCGGGCGAAATCCGCCCCGCTGATGCCGGCCATGACGGCGCCCGTGAAGCGACCTTCGGCATCGCGCAACGGCCGGCCCCAGGCGAAGAACCAGCCACCGAAGCGGCTTTGCAGCGCTTCCGTGATCGTTGCCGCATAGCCATCGCGCAGTGCCGCGAAATAGGCGCGGTCCGACAGATCGACGCCCCGCATCGCGGGGCCGAGGCTGCTGGCGACGACGCGCCCCGCGGCATCGAGGACCCAGAGCGAATCCACTTCCTCCGTCCCGCTCGCCAAGGCGGTGAGCAGGGGTTGCTGGTCCTGGCCCAGCGCCTCGATCCCATGGCGTTCCGCAAGTTCCGCGACGCGTTCGGTGGTGATCTCCGCGATGCGCAGAACGCGGTCGGCATGCTGGGCGATCAGTGCGGCGGTGTTCTCCGCGTCCGTCCAGCCCTGTTCCAGCGTCGCCTGGCGGTCGATGAGGGTGGCTGCGCCGAACAGCCAGGCCGCGATCAGGGCGAAGGCGGCAAGGCTCAGCGCCAGCCAGCGGCGGCTGACGCGCTCCTGTTCCGCCCAAGGCGCCTTGCGGCTCATCCCGTATCCCTTCGCAGCCTCGCCACAAGCCGATACTATCCCGTGTATCCGACGCCGTGCCTCCCCCTGTCGAGGGAATGCAGGCGCGAGGGGGTGGGAACGCATGACGCAGCACGGCAGGACGGCGTGGGAGGCGGTCGCGGCATTGGCCGCGGCGCCGGACGGCGCGGCAATCCGCCTGCGGCTGGACAGTGATCCCGGCCGCGCGGCGCGGATGGCGCGGCGCGGCGCCGGGCTGCTGCTGGACCTGTCGCGCACCGCGCTGACGGAGGAAGCACTCGCCGCGTTGCAGGCGCTGGCGCGGGCGCGTGGCGTCACCGCCTTCCGGGACGCGATGGCGGCTGGCGAGGCGGTGAACAACACCGAGGGTCGCGCCGCGCTGCACATGGCGCTGCGCGGGCCGGAAGGCGTGTTCAAGGTGGGGCCGGAAGACGCCTCCGCCGCCGTGCATGGCACGCTGTCCGCCATGGCTGATTTCGTGCGCGCCGTGCATGGCGGGGCGGTGCTGGGCGCGACGGGCGAACGCTTCACCGATGTCGTCAACATCGGCATCGGCGGATCCGACCTCGGCCCGGCCATGGTGACGCGGGCGTTGTGGCGCGATGGCATGCCGATGCGCGCGCACTACCTCGCCAATGTCGATGCCCATGCGTGGGAGGCGCTGCGCCCCCTGCTCGATCCGCGGCGGACGTTGGTACTGGTGGCGTCCAAGACCTTCACGACGCAGGAGACGATGGCGAATGCGCGGCTGGTGAAGGCGTGGCTGTCCTCGGCGCTGGGGGAAGCGGGTGCGGGCGCGCATCTGGCGGCGCTGTCCACCAACCTGCCGGCGACGGCCGCCTTCGGCATCGCCCCCGACCGCGTCTTCGGGTTCCGGGACTGGGTGGGCGGGCGGTTCAGCCTGTGGTCGGCAGTCGGGCTTTCCATCGCCCTCGCCTGTGGGATGGACGCCTTCGCCGGGCTGCTCGCCGGGGCGCGGGCGATGGATGAGCATTTCCTGGCGGCGCCGGAGGCCGACAACCTGCCGCTACTGCTGGCGCTGACGGAAGTGTGGCATGTGAATTTCCACGGGCATCGCGCCCGCGCCGTGCTGCCTTATGACGAAAGGCTCGGCCGTTTCGCCGCCCACCTGCAACAGCTGGAGATGGAAAGCCTCGGCAAATCCGTCACCGCCGCGGGCGTGCCGCTGTCCATCGATACCGGCCCCGTGGTGTTCGGGGAGCCGGGGACGAATGCGCAGCATTCCTTCCTGCAACTGATCCACCAGGGCACGCGGGTGGTGCCGGTGGATTTCGTGCTGGTGGCGCGGCCCGACCATGGCCATGCCGAAAGCCATCGCATCCTGCTGGCGAATGCGCTGGCCCAGGCGGAAGCCCTGGCGCGCGGCCGGACGGAAGCCGAAGCACGGGCGGAGATGGCGAAGGGCGGCATGGCGCCGGCCGAGATCGACCGCCTGGCACCGCACCGCACCTTCCCCGGTGACCGGCCGAGCATTTCCATCCTGCTGCCGGCGCTGACGCCGGCGTCGCTCGGTGCGCTGATCGCACTGTATGAACACAAGGTCGCCTGCCTCGGCGCCTTCTGGGGCATCAACCCCTTCGACCAATGGGGCGTCGAGCTCGGCAAGCAATTGGCGGGCGGCATCCTGCCGGCGCTGGAGGGCAAGGCGCCGGCCGCCGATGCCGCGACCGCGGCGATGATCGCGGAGATCGGACGGCTCCAGCGTCAGTAGAAACCGTCAGCTGGTCGAGAGGTTGCGCAGCTTGTCGTAGCCGACCGACAGCGCGCCCATCTTCAGCGTCACCGCGCCATCGGCGCGCGTCGCGCCGGTGACCAGGCCGGTGACGGTGAAGCCCAGTGCCACCGTGCCGCCATTGCTGTCGCGGCCGGAGACGGCGATGCGATAGGCCCCATCGGGGCGCTGGTTGCCGCGCTGGTCCGTGCCGTCCCAGCGCCAGGCGGTGGCATCCGCACCCAGCGTCACATCCTGGGTGCGGATCAGCGTGCCGGCGGCGTCGCGGATTTCGACGCGGGCGCTGCGCGCGGTGCCGGCGGCGGGCAGGTTCACCTCCGCGCGGCCGGATTGCAGGGGCAGGCGATCCGCTGCCACCTCCACCCGCTGGCCGACCAGCGCCGCGGCCTGGCCGAGCTGGCCGGCCTGTTGCAGGGCCAGCAACTGTTGCAGCGTGCTATTGGTGTTCATCTGCTGTTCGACGGTGGAAAATTGCACGAGCTGGTTGGTGAGCTGGTTCGCATCCATCGGCTGCGTCGGGTCCTGGTTCTGCAGCTGCGTCGTCAGCAGGCGCAGGAAGGTGTTGAGGTCCCCCGCCAGGTTGCCGCGATTGGCGTTGGTGGCGCTGGTGACGGCGGCCGTGGTGGTGCCGCTGGTGGTCTGGATGCTGCCGCTCATGCCTTCGGTCCTTCAGACAGCGAGATCGACGAGGCCGCGATGCGCGGCACCGGGCCGGGCCAGGCCGGGATGTGCCAGGCCGGGATGGGCCAGGTTTTGGGGGGAAAGGGTGGTGGTGGCGCGGCTGCCGGCGTGGTTGCCTCGGCCGCCGCCTTCCTGGCGTGCCAGATGGCCCTGGCCCTGGCCCTCGCCTTGGGAGCCAGTCTGCGCATCGCGGGGCGTGCCGTCTCGGCCTGTACCTGCCTGCGGGTCCCGGCTCGGGTCACGCGCCGCATCGCGGGAGTTGGCATCGCCGAGGCTGAAGGACAGCGTCGGGGCGTTGTCGCCGAGGCCAGCCGCGGTCAGCGCGCGTTCCAGCTCCTTCGCGTCGCGTTGCAAAAGCGCCAGCGTATCCGGGCGCTCCGCGGTGACATGGATCAGCGCCTCACCATGGACGCGCTCGATCGCGACCGCGACGCGGCCAAGTTCCGGGGGATCGAGCGTCAGGGTGAGGCTCGCATCGGGGCCGAGGGAGAGCGCGATGGCGAAGGGCGCGATCTGGCGCGCCGGCCAGGCGTAGTTCGCGCTCGGCGGCCCGCGAGTTTCCACGGGCTGCGGCATGACGGCGATGGTTGGTGAGCTTGCTGGCAGAGGCGCGGGCTGGGTGGGTTGGGGGGTGGCCGTGGCCTCCGCGATCGCCCCTTCCGGCAAGGGCATGTCATGCGAGGGGCTGGGATCCGCCGCAAAGGCGTCCGGTGCCTCCGGCCCCTGGGGAACGGGCGCCTGGGGAGCGGGCCCCTGGGGAGCGGGCCCCTGGGGAATGGGCGCTGTGGCCGGGGCGGCGGCGGAGCGGGCGTGTGGTGGCTCGGGCGGCGCCTCGGGTCGAAGGTCGCTTGCGATGGGCGCGGTGGGCGGCGGTGCGTTCGCGGCGGATGCCGTCTCGGGGGCAATCGGCAGCGATGGCGTCTGGGCGGGCTCTCCCGGTGTGGTGGCCCGCTGGGGGGCCGGCACATGGACGTCGGCGGCGGTCTTCGCGCCGGCCTCGGTGGGGCTTTCCGTCCCGAGGTCGGGCGTACCATCGGCGCCATGGGCGATGGGGCGCGGGGGCTTTGCCGCAGCTGCCGGCAGTGCCGCGGAGCTTGCCATCGTGGCCGCTGCGGCGGCCGCTGCGACCTGTTGCGCCGCGGCGTCCGGTGGCGGCGGAGGTGCCTCGGGGGCCGGCACCATGCCCGGGGGGGGCGCCGACTGGGTGGGCAAACCCATCGCCGCGACAGGGTCCATCCCGGCGACCGCAATGGTGCCTGGCGCGATTGCGGGCGGCACGGCGTTCGGCGCGGCTTCGGTGTTTGCCGTTCCAGCCGGGGCCGTTCCAGCAGGCGCCGTTCCAGCAGGTGTCGCTTGATGAGTGGCGCCAGACAGTGCGGTGTCGGGCTGTGTGGCCATCCCTGCCGATCCGACCGTTTCAGAATTGGCATGCTCCGTGGTCGCCTGCGCGGGTGCGGCCCCGGCCAGCGCGCCCTGCGGGAAAGATGGCGGGAAGGATGGCGGGGGGGGCGGCATGTCGGGGCCGGCGATGTGCGGGCTGCCGCCTTGCGGCGTGCCCGGCTGCGAAGCCGCGGCGGTGGCTGTCGCGGTGCCTGTGGCGGGGGGCTGGGGCGGTAGCGTTGCCGGGCTCGCCGGTGCCGATATGGGCGGGGTGGGCGAGGTCAGCTCGGACCGGGGGGCATCCGGCGAGGGCGGCGGTGTGGCGGCGGCGCTCGCGCTGTCCTCGACGCCGGCCTCTGGCGTGGCGGCATCCGTGGTCACGGCATCCTGCTTCGGCGCTTCGCGGAGGGCTTCCTCGCGCCTCGGCCTCGCCGCTTCCTTCTCCGCTTCGCGGGCGGCGATGGCGCGGCCGAGCTGGCGGGCGAAGCCACCCGCGGCATCGCGCGCTTCCGTTTCGTTGGCCCTTGCCTCCGCCCCCCGCGTCTCCCGCGCCCGGATTTCCGCCGATCTTGGTTCCCCGGCCCTGGCCAGGGCGGATGGCTTGTTGGGGTCCGGCGACAGGGGGGCAAGGGTGTCCATGGCATCGCCAGCGCAACAGCCATGCCAGCACCCGGGGGCGTCGGGCCGGCAAGGTCGGGTCGCGCCTCGGCAGGGATTGCCGGGCACCGGCACACTTCACCCCGGCGCGGCCGTGAAACCGCTGGCACGCCCGTTGCGGAAGGCCGGGTGACACGATCACCGCCGGAGACCCCTCCCGATGTCCCTGCTCGGCTCCATGACCACAGCGCTCAGCGGCCTGGCCGCGCAGGCGCGCGCCCTCGGCCATGTCTCCGACAACGTCGCCAACAGCCAGACCACCGGCTTCAAGCGCACGGATACGAACTTCACCTCCTGGCTCACGCGATCGACCCTGCGGATCAACATGCCGGGTTCGGTGGAAGCGCGACCGGACTACACGAACACCGTGCAGGGCACGATCGAGCAGACGGAGAACCCGCTGGCCATGGCGATTGCCGGGCAGGGCTTCTTTTCCGTCGCGCAGTCCCGCGGTGGGTCGGGCAGCACGGTGGTGTTCGATGACCGGCAGATGTTCACCCGTGCCGGCGATTTCGCGATGGATCGCGACGGCTACATGGTCAACGGCTCCGGCTACTACCTGGAAGGCTGGCGGATGCTGCAGACCGGGGAGCCGGATCGCACGACGCTGGAGCCGATCCGCATCAGCGAACTGGTCTACAACCCCGTGCCGACCGGCAACATCGACCTGGCGGCGAACCTGCCGAGCAATGTCGAAACCGTGGCCAGCGTACCCGCTGCCGCGCCCTGGGCGCCGACGGAGGACCCGGTCACCAGCGTGGTGCAGATCTTCGACGCGCTGGGCAACCAGCGGCAGGTGACGCTGGATTGGTGGCGGCTGGACACCGATAGCTGGCGGCTGCGCATCACGCCGGACGACGATACGCTGAACCCCGTCGGCGCACGCTTCTGCGATGTCACCTTCGGTGGCCAGATCGCCGCCGGCCCCCCGGTGGTGACTGCGGCGCCGGGCACCATTTCCTCCGTCACGCCCCTGGCCAACATCACTGGCACGACACCGGCGCCGACCGACGTGGGCGATGGCGCCTTCCTGGGCTTCACCGTGGATTACGGCAGCGGCGACCAGGACGTGCAGATCAACCTCGGCGGCTTCGGCGTGCCGACCGGCCTGACGATGTACTCCGGCACCGAATACACCGTGCGCGACCTGTCGCAGGATGGCGTGCCGCTCGGCGCCTATTCCGGCGTGACGGTGCGGGAAAATGGCGACGTCGCGGTGAACTACGACAACGGTCAGACGCGGATCGTGGCGCGCGTGCCGATCGTCGCCTTCAACGATCCGGACAAGCTGCAGAAGCTGGATGGCCAGGCCTTTCTCCGCACCGTGGAAAGCGGTGAGGCGCGGGTGACGGATGCCTCCACCAATGGCGTGGGCAAGCTCGTCACCGGCTCCCTCGAACGATCGAATGTCGATATCGCGGCGGAGTTCTCGAAGCTCATCCTCGCGCAGCGCGCCTATACCTCGAACACCCGGATCGTGACCGCCAGCGACGAGATGCTGCAGGACACGATCAACATGAAGCGCTGAGCGGGCGATGAGCCTCGACCTCGCCTTCACCGTCGCCCGCAGCGGGCTGCGCCTACTGGAACGGCAGATGGCGCGCGCTTCGGATGATATCGCCAATGCCGGCACCGCGGGCCATACGCGCAAGGTGCTGGATGGCCAAGCCATGTCCGCGGCCGGCAATGGCGCGGGCGTGCGGTCCCTGCCCCTGGCGCGGGATGTGGACCTGGCACTCGGTGCCGCGGAAGCCCGCGCGCGCGGCGATACGGCGGCGGCAGCCTTGCGGGAGACCTTGCTGTCCGGCGTCGAGGCCGCCCATGGCGAGGCCGGCACGGACGAAAGTCTCGGCGGGTTGATGACCGCGCTGCGGGCCGGCTTCGTCGAATTGCGCGAAGCCCCCGCCGATGCCACGCGGCGCAGCGCCGTCGTCACGGCGGCGGAGACGCTGGCCGGGCGGCTCAACGGCGTCTCCGACGCGATCGGCCAGGCGCGGCAATTGGCGCAGGATGCGATGCGGGGGGAAGTCGCGGCCCTGAACGGCAACCTCTCGGAACTCGCGGCGCTGAACGACCAGATCCGGCGGGAGATCGGCTCCGGCCGCAGTGCCCCGGCGCTCGAGGATCAGCGCGACCTGGTGATCGGGCGCATCGCGGAATCGATCGACATCAGCGCCCTCCGCCGCACCGATGGGCAGGTCACGCTGGTGGCGCGCGGCGGCATGGTGCTGCCGCTGGAACAGGGAAGCGCGCCCTTCTCGCTGGAGGGTGCCACGGTCGGCACCGGGGCCTGGCATGGCGGTGCGGGCGCGCTGCCGGGGGTGATGCTGTCCGGCCAGGATGTGACGCGGCGGCTGGCGGGTGGGCGGCTCGGCGCGGCGGCGACGCTGCGTGATGCGACACTGCCGCGATTGCAGGCGGAAGCGGATGTCGCGGCGGGGCAGCTCGCGGCGCGGCTGGATGCGCAGGGGTTGCGGCTGTTCACCGATGCCGCCGGCACGGTGCCGGATATGACCCAGCCCTATGCCGGCAGCGCGCAGGTGGGCTTCGCGGGGGCGATCCGCGTGAACCCCGATGTGATCGCAGACCCGGCACTGATGCGGGATGGCACCCATGCGGTGGCGGGCGGCGCTGGCGGCCCCACCGCCTTCACGCCGAATGCCGCGACCGGCCCGGGCGGCTTCGCCACGCTGCTCGACCGGCTTCTGGATTTCAGCTTCGGCGCGGATCAGGCGACGGGCGTGGCGCAGCCCGGCTTCGCGGCGAATGGGTTGGGGCCGGATGGGACGCTGTCCTCACCGCTGACCGGCATGCGGACGCTGGAGGATTATGCCGCGGCACTGGTCAGCGAACAGGCCGGCGCGCGCGCGGTGGCGACGGCGGCGAAGGAACGCGCCGGGTCCCTGCAATCGGTGCTCGCCGCGCGGGTCGCGGAGCGGTCTGGCGTGGATGTGGACAAGGAGGTGGCGGCCATGGTGCAGCTTCAGCAGGCCTATGGCGTGAATGCGCGGGTGATCTCCACCGTGCAGGCGATGTGGGACGCGCTGTTCGGCGCGGTGCGCTGAGCGATGTCCACCATCACGACCATCAGCGGATTGGCCAGCGGCCAGGCGGTGCTGCGGTCCAGCATCGACCGGCTGACGCGGCAGGTGACGACGGGGCAGCGTGGCGTGCTGCAAGGGGATCTGGGGCCGGAGGCGCGCCGCGCCATCGACCTGCGGGGCGAGATCGCCCGGCGCGATGCCTATGTCGGCGCGGCGGATCGCGCGCTGGCCCGCAGTGGGGCGGCGCAGGATGTGATGACGCGGCTGAACGACATCGCGGGGTCGCTCTCCGCCCAGGCCAAGCGGGCGAAGACGCTGGGCGAGACGGAGGTGGTGGCGCTGGCGCGTTCGGCGCGCTCGGCGCTGGAGGAAGCGGCGGCGCTGCTGAACACGCGTCATGCCGGGGAATACCTGTTCGGTGGCTCGGATGTCGCCGCGCCGCCGGTGCCGGATGCGGCGGGGATCGCGGATGGGCCGATGGCCACTGCGATCGCCGCGTCCGTCGCCACGCTGGATGCGACGAATGCGGCAACGATCCTGGCGGCTGCGGCGGCCGCGGCGGTGGACCCCGCCAGCACCCCGTTCTCCGTTTTCCTTGAAGGCAATGGCCTGGAGGGCAATGGCATGACGGAGGCGCGACGCGCGGTGCAGGTGGCGGATGGAGACAGGATCGCGATCGGCGTGCTGCCGCTGCGCGGCCAGCCCGAGGGTTCGGGCACGCCCTGGGGGCGCGACCTGTTGCGGGACCTCGCGGTGCTGGCGGCGTTGACGCCGGCGCAGGCGGTGGAGGCGGAGGGATGGATGGCGTTGATGGATGGGGTGACCGGCGGCCTGGATGGCGCCGCCGAGGGGCTGGCGGCGGAGCAGGGCATGCTGGGCTCGGCGGAACAGCGCGTCGGCGCGGCACGGGAGCGGCATGAGGATACCAAGGTTGCGCTGCGCAAGCAGCTCGGCCTGGCGGAGGAGGTGGACCTGGCGGAGGCCTCGGCTCAGCTGCGCGCCGTGCAATCACGGCTGGAGGCTTCCTATGAGGTGACGGGCATGGTGTCCCGCCTCTCGCTCGCGGCGCTGCTGCGATGAAGGGCGGTGATCGGTTTGGTGGTGGCGGCCTTCAACCCTGGTTAAGAGGCCGCGGTCATGATGGGGGGACGCCACATGGGCCGGGGGCTTCTGCCGGTGCGGGTGGTGCGGTCTCGAAGGATCGAGCGCGTGGCGTAGGCCGCGTGATGGCGAAAGATTCGCGTTGGCCGGCGTCCGCCGGCCTTACGGCATGGCGGGACCGCTTCCCCCCGCCGCCATGCCGCCAGACTAGGGAGAGTGGCATGTCCACGTTGGTGCTCGAAATGCGGGCCGGCGAGTTGATGGTGGTGAATGGCGCATCGCTGCGCTTTCGCAGCCGCACCCGCGTCGAGCTGGTGGCCAAGGCGCGGTTCCTGTTCGGCAAGCAGGTGATGTCACCCGAAGGGGCGAACACGCCGGCGCGACGAATCTATTTCGCCCTTCAATGCGCCTATGTCGGCCCGGAGGATGAGCGCGAGCCGGCGATGGCGGATGCGCATCGCCTGATCGGTGAGTTCCAGGAGGCGACAACCTCCTCCATGGCGCGGCAGCTGCTGGAACGCGCGCTCGCGCTGGCCGAGCAGGATGAGTGGTATCAGTCGCTGCGGCTGGTCCGGCACGTGATGCGGCATGAGGCGACGGTGCTGGGGCTCGACGCGCAGACCGGCCTGCCGGTGGCGATGGCGGGCATCGCGGCGGCGGTGGCGGCGGCGCAGCAGGCCCAGGCCCAGTTGCTGGCGGCGCGACCGCACGTCGAATGATTTCTTTGCCTTGCGGTGTGCGGCTTTACCCAAGCTTCACCACCCGCATGGCAAGGTTCACGGGTTGGCCCACAAGTGAGGGTCTTCGGTCGGTGGCGGGGATGTCGTAGCGACATCCTGCGCCCGGCACCGTCGGGGGGAGGCAAAATGCCGGCCCGGCCGCGGAACGCCTGTCGAAGGAGATGGGGACAATGTCCTCGATCAACACCAATGTCGCCGCCATGGCGGCGGTGCGTTCGCTGAGCACGATCACCGACAATCTCGGCAAGACGCAGCAGCGCGTCGAAACCGGATTGCGCGTGGCGCGCGCCAATGACGACCCGGCGGTCTTCGCCATCTCGCAGCGGATGCGGGCGGACCTCAAGGGCATGACGGCGGTGAAGGACAGCCTGGCCTTCGGCCGGTCCACCCTGACCGTGGCGCGCGACGCGGCCACCAAGATCAGTGATGAACTCGCCTCCCTGAAGCAGACGGTGACGCAGGGCCAGCAGCAGGGCCT
>CANJXD010000076.1 GCA_947478535.1 Acetobacteraceae bacterium | reverse complement strand
TCTGCGCCGACTACGCCTCCGGCGCCTGCCTGCTGTTGCGCATGCGCACGGGGCTGCGCTTCGATGAACGCTTCTTCCTGTTCTATGAGGATGATGACCTCTGCCGCCGCGCCGGTGGCGCGGTGGTGGTGCCGGGCGCGGGCATCGCCCATGCCGGGGGGAAATCCTCCGGCAGCGGGCTTGGCGTGGTCTGGCGCAAGGCCTGGCACCTCGCCTGGTCCTGGCTGTTCTTTCTCCAGTTGCATGGGCCGGCGGGCGCGGCGCGGCGGGAGGCGCCGCGCCGGCTGCTGCGCCATGCGCGCAAGGCGCTCGGCCATGCGGCGACGCTGCGCGGGCGGAAGCTGGTGGCGGATGTGGCGGCACTCGCGGGCACCATGGCCTGGATGCGCGGCAGGGCGAGCCGCTGATGCCGCGCACTTCGTAGACGATCACACGCTTCACGGCGCATCTCGCGATGAAGCGCATCATCACGCCGGAATCAGATTGACGCCCCGGCGAGCGTCACGGACGCTCCGCGCCTCACCTTGCCGGAGCCCTCCCATGCGCCGCCTCTCCCTCGCAGCCCTCATGGCCAGCGCCGTCGCCTTCGCGCCGCCGGCGCAGGCGAAGAATTTCACCTGGGCCTACAATGCGGATGTGCTGACGCTCGACCCGCACTCCTCCAACAACACCTTCACCAACACCTTCATGGGCAACATCTATGAGGCCCTGGTGCGGCACAATGACCGCATGGAGATCGAGCCCGTCCTCGCCGAAAGCTGGCAGCGGACGAGCCCGACGGTGTGGCGCTTCAATCTGCGGCGCAACGTGGTGTTCCATGGCGGGGAAGCCTTCGACGCCGATGATGTGCTGTTCACCTGGGGGCGGGTGAATTCGCCGGGGTCCATGGCGCGCGGCCTGCTCGGCGCCATCAAGGAAGTCCGCAAGATCGACAGCCACACCATCGAGATCGAGACGCATCGCCCCTTCCCGATCCTGCTCGCCTCCATCACGCAGTTCTTCATGATGGATGAGGGTTGGAGCCGCGCGAACAACGCGGCGGAAGCGGCGAACCTGGCGGGCCAGCAGGAAAGCGGCGCGACGCGCGTGGCCAATGGCACGGGGCCGTTCCGCGTCGTCGAGCGCCGGCCCGATGAACGCACGGTGATGGAGCCGCATGCGCGCTGGTGGGACCAGCCCGTCCACAACCTGACGCGCGTGACCTTCCAGCCGATCCGCAGCGCCGCGACGCGCACGGCCTCGCTTCTCTCCGGCGCCATCGACGCGAATGTCGAAGTGCCGCTGCAGGACATCCCGCGCCTGTTGCAGGACAGCCGCGTGCAGGTGATCGAGGGGCCGGAGCTGCGGACCATCTATCTCGGCTTCGATCATGAACGCGATGAGCTGCTGTATTCCGATGTGCGCGGCCGCAACCCGCTGCGCGACCGCCGCGTGCGGGAAGCGATCTATCGCGCCATCGATGTGCCCTCCCTCGTCCGCAGCGTGATGCGGGAGAAGGCCTGGCCGGCGGGGATGATGGTGAGCCCCTTCCTGACCGGCGCGCCGCAGGACCTCAACGACCGCCTGCCCTATGACCCCGAGGCGTCCCGCCGCCTGCTGGCGGAAGCCGGGTACCCCCAGGGCTTCAGCGTCGGCATCGTCTGCCCGAATGATCGCTACGTGAATGACGAACGCACCTGCCAGGCGATCGCCGCCATGCTGGCGCGCATCGGCATCCGCCTGCAATTGCAGAGCGAGCCGACCGCGGTGTGGTCCCGCCGCACGGCGAACCGCGATTTCTCCATGTACCTGCTGGGCCATGCCGGCCTGCCGCTGGCGGACAGCTATTCCACGGTGAACGAGGTGCTGCGCACCGCGGGCCGCACAACGGGCGGGCTGAACTACGGCCGCTGGAGCAACGCGCAATTCGACGCGCTGGCCGACCAGGCGGCGGAAGCGCCGGATGAGACGGCGCGGCGCGGCTTCATCCGCGAGGCGCTGGCGATCGAGCGGCGGGAGATCGCGCATGTGCCGCTGTTCCAGCAGCCGATCGCCTGGGCGTCCCGGCGCGGGATCGACCTGCGCCAGGCGCCGGACAACCGGCTGCGGCTGTGGCTGGTGAAGGTGGATTGAGGGGTGGCCGGCTCGAAGCCCTCGCCCCGAGCAGGGGGGAGAGGGTTGGGTGAGGGGGGACTTGCGCGACGCTGGGTGCGCGTCTCGCTATCCGCCGCGTGTTCGCCCCCTCACCCGCTGCGGCTAGGCGCTTCGCGCCAAGCCTGCGCGACCCTCTCCCCCGATGGGGGCGAGGGCCTGCCGCAGCAGACGCAACGCCCTCGGAAGCCCTCTCCACCCGCAGGGGGGAGAGGGTTGGGTGAGGGGGGGCTCGCGCGATGACGGACGCGGAGGCTGCAACCACCGCCCTTCGCGACAGGGCGCGCCGGCTCCGGCGACACGCGACGGATGCGGAAACCCTGCTGTGGCGCGCGCTGAGGGCGAAGGCGCTCGGCGTTCGGTTCCGGCGGCAGCACCCGGTGCCGCCCTTCGTCGTCGATTTTGCGTGCACCGAAGCGCGCCTCGTCATCGAGGTCGATGGCGGACAGCATGGCGGCCCGCGCGATGCCGCACGCGACGAGGCATTGCAACACCAGGGCTGGCGGGTGCTGCGCTTCTGGAACAATGACATCACCACCAACCTTGAGGGCGTGCTGGCCGCGATCACCACCGCACTGATCGCGCCGCACGCCACGATACCCAGCGCGGACGCATGCTTCCGCAGCAACCAGGAGAACCCATGACTGATCTTCTCATCCACGGCGGCGTCCTCATCACCATGGACGCCACCCGCCGCGTCATCGCGGACGGTGCCGTCGCCGTCACGGATGGCCGCATCGTGGCCGTCGGCACCACGGCCGAAGTCACCGCCGCGCATCCCAGCGCCACCACCGTGATCGACGCCAAGGGCAAGGCCATCCTGCCCGGGCTGATCGACGGGCACGCCCATGCCGGGCATGGCCTGGTGAAGACCATGGGCAACAACGACGGTGCCGCATGGTCCGAGGCCTGCCGCATCATCTACACCCTCGCCTCCCCCCCTTCCTTCTGGAAGGCGGAAGCGCGGCTCGCGGCTTATGAGAGGCTGCGCTTCGGCGTCACCACCGGCGTCTCGCTGCTCGGCGGCGGGGACAGCATCGGGCGTGTCGATCACCCCGCCTTCACCGACGCGCATGCGGAGGGGACGGAATCCATCGGCATCCGCAGCGTCCTCGTCCTCGGCCCGACGCGCCCGCCCTTCCCGCGCCCCTATGTGATGCCGGATGGCGTGGAGCGCCCCGTCAGCTTCGAACAGCAGCTGGAGACCATCACCGCCGGCGTCGAGACCTGGCACAACAAGGGTCGCGTCAAGGTGGCGACGCTGATGCCGGTCTATCGCGAAGCGAAGCATGATCCGGCCAAGGTGCGCGAGATCGAGCGCCAGGGCCGGGCCGTGCGCGATGTCGGCAAGAAGCATGGCGCCTGGTTCCATCAGGATGGGCATCGCAGCGGCAGCATCGAGATCGCGGACCGGATGTTCGGGCTCATCGGCCCCGACACCTGGCACAGCCACTGCACGGAGCTGACCGATGCGGATATCGACACGCTGGTCCGCACGGGCGCGAGCGTGGTGCACAACCCCTCCGCCATCGCCGTGGTGCGGGGCTACTGCCCGGCGCCGAAGCTGATGGAGGCCGGCGTCACCGTGATGATCGGCAGCGACGCCACGGCGCCGGACCGCAGCGGCGACATGTTCCGCCACATGTTCCAGTGCATCCGCCTGCACCAGCGCCATTTCCGCGACGAGACGATGATCCCCCCCGGCAAGGCGCTGGAGATGGTGACGATCGACGCGGCAAAGGGCATGGGGCTCGATGCCGAGCTGGGCAGCCTCGAAGTCGGGAAGAAGGCCGACATCATCACCGTCGACCTCACGGCGCCGCACATGGCGCCCGCGAACATGCCGGTGGCCCGCGTCGTCTACTTCGCCAACGGGCATGACGTGATGGATGTGGTGATCGACGGCGAAGTGAAGATGCGGGACCGCGTCACGCCGGGGATCGACGCGGCGGAGATCACCGAGGCCGCCTGGCGGGAATCGAGCGCCATGCTCGAACGCGCCAAGCTCGGTCATATGGTGGTGGAGGATCCGGGCTGGGGGAAGGTGCGGCGCTGACTGCCCGCACCTGCTTCTCCCCCTGGCCGGCGAAGCTCAGGCGCGCGATCATCGGCGCCTGAGACTGCCTGCCCGGGGAGAGAAACCATGACAACGTCACGCCGAACCCTGCTCGTCGCCGCGGTGGCCGCACCGATGGCCACGCCCCGCATCGCCCGTGCCCAGGCCTGGCCGGCGCGGGCGATCCGCCTGCTGCTGCCGGATACCGCGGGCAGCGGCAATGACAGCACCGCGCGCATCTTCTCCCACTACCTCGAACAGGGCTTCGGCCAGCCCGTGGCGGTGGACAACCGCGGTGGCGCGGGCGGGCGCATCGGGGTGGAGGCGGCCTTCCGGAGCGCGCCGGATGGCTACACCTGGCTGCTCGGCAATGCCGGGTCCAACGGCATCAACGCCGCGCTGTACCGGGACCTGCCCTATGACCTCGAGACCGCCTTCGTGCCGGTCTCCCTGCTCGTCACCGGGCCGAACCTGCTGGCGGTCAATCCGCGGGTGCTGCCGGTGAATACCGTGCAGGAACTGATGGCTTATGTGCGGGCGCGGCCGGGGCAGGTGAATTACGGCTCCGCCGGACCGGGCTCCTCCGCGCATTTCTCGATGGAACTGTTCAAGTCCGTCGCGGGGCTCGACCTCGTGCACATTCCCTATCGCGGCGCGCCGGCCATGGGGCAGGCGGCGGTGCAGGGGGATGCGCCGGTGCTGATCGCCAACCTCGTGAACATCATGGGCTTCATCCAGCGTGGCGAATTGAAGCCGCTCGCCGTCACCAGCCTGACGCGCAGCCCCGATCTGCCGGAGGTGCCGACGATCCACGAAAGCGGCCTCCCGGGCTTCGAGACGCTGGCCTGGAACGCGATGTTCGCGCCGCCCGGCACGCCGGCGCCGATCGTCGCGCGCATGCTGGCGGAGTTGCAGCGCGTGGCGCAGATCCCGGATGTGCGGATGCGGCTGCGGGCGCTGGGCGGCGACCTCGTCGCCTCCCCGCCCGAGGTGCTCGCGCAGCGCGTGCGGACCGATATCGCGCGGTGGAAGGACTTGGCCGCGCGCGCGAATATCCGGATCGATTAGGACCCCGATGATGACCAGCCCGAGCACGATCCGCGGCATCGCCTTTCGCGGCTTCAACGTGACGCCGAAGACCAACTGGTGCTTCGTCGAGGTGACGACGGAGGATGGCCGCCGCGGCATCGGCGAATGCACGCTGGCCAATCAGGAACCGCTGGTGGCGGCGGAGGTCGGGCGGCTCGATGCCAACCTGCGTGGCGCGGATGCTCGGGACCGCAACCGCATCGCCCGGCTGCTGCCACATGCTCCGGGCGGGCTGGTGGCGGCGACGGCGCTTTCGGCCTTCGAACAGGCGCTGTGCGACCTGGCGGCGCAACGGAATGGGGAACCGCTGCACGCGCTGCTCGGCGGTGCGCTGCATGACCCCGTTCGGCTTTATGCCAACATCAATCGCGGCACCAATCCGCGCACGCCGGAAGGCTTCGCCGCCGCCGCGCAGCGCGCCGTGGCGGCGGGCTTCGCGGCCGTGAAGCTGGCGCCCTTCGAGCCCCTGATGTGGGAGGATGGGCACACACCAGGCAACCGCGCCGCCTATGCCGAAGGGCTGGACCGCATCGCCGCGGTGCGGGAGGCCGTGGGCAGCGGCATCGATGTGATGGTCGATGCGCATTGGCGCTTTTCCCCCGGCGGTGCCGCCGCGCTGCTGCGCGATGTCACCCCGTTCGGCCTGTTCTGGATGGAATGCCCGGTGGCGGAGGCGAACCACCGGGAGATCACCCGGCTGCGCGGCATGGCGAATGATCGCGGGATGCGGATGGCGGGCGCGGAGAGCCTCTGCGGGCTCGCCGCCTATCGCCCGCTGGTGGAAGCCGGCTGCTATGACGTGCTGATGCCGGATGTGAAGCACGCCGGTGGGTTGGAGGAGATCCGCCGCATCGCCGCCCTCGCCCAGACCGCCGGGGTGGAAGTGGCGCCGCACAACCCGACCGGGCCGATCTGCCACGCCCATTCCGTGCATCTCTGCGCCACGATCCCCAATTTTCTCCTGCTGGAGGTGCAGTTCGGAGAGACCGAGCTGTTCTTCGACATGGTGGAGGGGGAAAGCCTGCGCTTCGAGGAAGGCACCGCGCGTCTGTCCCGCGCGCCGGGCCTCGGCGTGGCATTGCGGGCGGAGACGCCGCCGGCCTGGAAGCGCATGGACCGGCCCTGGCTGGATCCGCGCCTCGGATGATCCTGTCCGGGTGGGTCGGCTTCACCGTCTCCGCGGCGCTGTTCCAGTGTTGGCGGACGGCCTTGCAGCAGAAGCTGCGGGGCGAGCTTTCGGTGAATGCGGCGGGCGTCGTGCGCTACCTCTACGGCGTGCCGGTGGGCTGCGCGCTGGCGCTGGGTTGGGCGCTGGCCTTTGGCTACGGGGTGCCGGCGATGGCGCCGCTCGTGCTGGCCTTCTGCGCGCTGGGCGGGTTCGGGCAGATCCTGGGGACGAACCTGCTCATCATGGCCTTCGGGCACCGCAACTTCGCGGTCGGCACGGCCTATTCGAAGACCGAGGCGATGCAGGCCGCGATCATCGCCGTGCTGCTGCTGGGGGAGCATCTGTCGGTGCTGTCCTGGCTCGGCATCGCGGTCGGTGTGGGCGGCGTGCTTTACCTATCGCTCGCGGGGCGGGGAACGACACCGGTGGAGTTGCTGCGCGGGCTGACCCAGCCGGCGGCGCTGTGCGGCATCGGGGCCGGGTTCTGCTTCGGCGCCACGGGCGTTGTCATCAAGGCGGCGAACCAGGCGATGGCGGGCGATGACCTGGTGTTCAAGGCGCTCGCCATCCTCGCCGTGACGAATGCCATGCAGACGGCGATGCAGGGCAGCTACCTCGCGTGGCGGGAGCCGGCGCAATTTCGCGCGGTGTTCCGCAGCTGGCGGACCAGCGCGCAGGTCGGCGCGCTGTCCGCGCTCGGCTCCGCCTGCTGGTTCAGCGCCTTCGCCCTCGCCCCGGTGGCACTGGTGCGCGCGCTGGGGCAGGTGGAGATCCTGTTCACCCTTGGCTTCAGCAAGTTCTTCCTGCGGGAGAAGGCCAAGCGCACCGATGTGATCGGCGCGTTGATCGTCGTCTCCGGCGTGGTGCTGGTGCTGCTGGGGAGTTGACGCCTACAGGATGAAGTTGGCGAAGCCGCCATCCATCCGCAGTTCATGCAACCCGGCGAGTTCGACCACGAAATCCGCCACAGCATCGCCATTCACATCGCCCTCGACACGGGTGATGTCGGTGCCGTTGCTGAAGCGGAGCTGGCCTGCATGCCCGTCGAAGGCCGCGCGGCCGATGAAGGCGAAGGCGTCGTTCGCCGCAGTCGATTGCCGCGCATCGATGTCGGAGAAGTCCAGCCGGTCGCCGACATAGCCGGTGGAGCCGGTGTAGATGCCGGTTTCGAAATCCGTCACCAAGTCGCGGGTGCCGCGGGCCACGCCGCTATCGCCGATCTGCGACCACACGAAGGTGTCGGCGCCGGTGCCGCCGGTCAGCACATCGCGCCCCGCGCCGCCGATCAGGCGGTCATGGCCGCCGCCGCCGGACAGCGTATCGCCGCCATCACCGCCGAGCAGACCATCGGCAAAGGCACTGCCGGAGATCGAGAGGCGTTCGATATCGCGCGCGATCCGCATGTCGTTGGTGCCGCGCAGTTCCGCGCTGCCATCGAAGACGCCGCGCAGGAAAGTGACGCCGATGGTGGCATTCCCGAGGCTGATCGTGGCGATATCCTGCCCCGCACCGCCATAGAGCCGGTCCCCTGCCGCGGTATCGCCGAACAGGCCGCTGAAGAGCTGGTCGTCGCCGGTGCCGCCATCCAGCACATCGATGCCGCCGCCACTCGGCTCCTCGGCCGAGCGGCCACCGGCATGGAGCACATCATTCCCCGCGCCGCCTTCGAGGCGATCATCGTGCGACCCGCCGACCAGAAGATCATTGCCAGCATCGCCGCGCAGCGTGTCATGGCCACTGGCGCCCAGCAGCGTATCCGCGCTGTCACCACCCGAGAGCAGGTCTCGCCCATTGCCCCCATCGAGCAGGTCGAGGCCGGCGCCGCCGCGAAGCTGATCGTCGCCGGTACCGCCGGCCAGCGTATCGTCGCCGATGCCGCCATCCAGCGTGTCATTGCCGGCGCCGCCGATCAGGCTGTCATAGCCCTCATTGCCCATGAGGCTGTCATGGCCGGTGCCACCATCGATGGTGTCGCTGCCACCGAAGCCGTTGATGGTGTCATCGCCGCCACCGGCATCGATGTCTTCGTAGAAATCCTGGGTAGGGGAGAGCAGGAAGCGTCGCGCCAGGTCATAGCCTGTGCTCGTCCAGTCATCCGCACCATCGCCGAGAACATGCCTGACAGCCATCGAAGCCACTCCCGCCAGCGCCGCGACCGTTCGCGGCGTGGGGGGATGATGGGTCAGCCAGGGCGGCCAGGCCTGTTCCCGCGGTGACAGGTCAAGCGAGCACCGGGTCGATCGGGCTTGCCGGCACACCGCCAGCCTCGATCGCCTCGGCCGCGCTGAACAGCAGATCCTCCCGGTACCTCCCGGCGAGGAGTTGCGCGCCGACCGGCACGCGCCCGACGAGTCCCGTGGTGACGACGAGGCCGGGCAGGCCCATCAGCGGCAGGCCCACCTGGGTGAGCTGGGCTTCCATGATGCGGCGGAAATCCGCCGGTGATTCGACATCCGACTGGTCGCGGAAGGGCAGTTCGGCGGAGGTCGGGGTGATGGCGATGGGGTAGCGGTCGAAGAAGGCCATCCAGACCCGCACGAAATAGGCGCGCTTCTGCAAGCCATCCATGAAGCTGTTGAGCGTGGGCTCGGGGCAGAGCGCCTCCATCTGCGCATAGACGAAATCGGCATCCGGATCGGATTCGTCGCGATAGGCCTGGTTCTGGCCGCGGCGGCTTTCGGCCAGCCAGAGCATCGCCTGGATCGCGGCGGGCTCGCGCAGCGGCGGCAGTTCCGCTTCTTCCACCACCCAGCCCGCGGCTTCCAGGCGCTTTGCCGCGTCCCGCAGCGCGGCTTCCACCTCCGGCGTTGTGGGCATGCCCTCGGGGCGGATGCAGAGCGCGGCGCGCTTCGGCGCAGCGGGACCGGTGGCGGGGGCATCGACCCACCAGGGGTCGCGCAGGTCACGCTGGCTCATCGCCGCGAAGGCCAGGCGGAGATCGGCGATGGTGCGGGCGATGGGGCCGGAGACGGCCATGATCTGCCCGCCGATATGGCGTTCGGCACCGGAGGCGTTCCAGACCGGGATGCGCCCGAGCGTCGGCCGCAGGCCATGCACGCCGCAGGCATAGGCGGGGTAGCGGATGGAGCCACCGATATCCGTGCCATGCCCCACCGCGCCGATGCCCGCCACCACCGCTGCCGCCGCGCCGCCGGAAGAACCGCCAGGCGTGATGGACGGGTCGCGCGGGTTCTTCGTATGGCCATGCAGGCTGTTGCGGCAGAACCAGCGGAGGCTGAAGGCGGGGGTATTGGTGCGGCCGAGGAGCACGGCGCCGGCGCGGCGGAAATTCGCGACGACCGGATTGTCCTGCGTCGCCACCAGGTCCTTCTGGATTCGCAGGCCGTTGGTGGTGGCGTAGCCCTGCTGGTCCACATTCACCTTGATGGTCACGGGCACGCCGGCCATCGGGCCGGGGTCATCCCCGCGCGCGATCGACGCATCGATGTTGGCGGCCTGCGCCAGCACATCCGCGGGGCGGTGTTCGATGACGGCGTTGATGGCGGGGTTCACGGCATCGAGCCGCGCCAGCGCATCCTTCGCGACCTCCGTGGCGGATGCCTGGCGGGCGCGCACGAGCGCGGCGATCTCGGTGGCGGGCAGGCGCCAGAACTCGGTCATCTCGGGTCTCCGCAGGGCGGAGAAAGCCTGAGGCGGGGCGCGGCGCGCGTCAATGCGCGCGCCCAGCTTCAGCTATCGGTGTGCAGCGTCGCACCGGTCTTGGCCTGGAGGTCGGCGAGCGACAGGCCGGGGACAATCTCCCGCACCACGAAGCCGCGGCCCTGCACCACATCGATGACGGCGAGGTTCGTGTAGATGGTCTGCACCGCGCCCGGCGCCGTCAGCGGGTAGCCAGAGCGTTCCACCAGCTTCGGGCGGCCATCCTTCGTCGTGTGGTCCATCACGACCCAGAGCCGCTTGGCCCCGGCCGCGAGGTCCATCGCGCCGCCGACAGCGGGGGCCGTGTCATTCTCGCTGGTCGCCCAATTGGCGATATCGCCATTCTCCGCCACCTCGAAGGCGCCGAGCACGCAGAGGTCGATATGCCCGCCCCGGATCATCGCGAAGCTGTCGGCGTGGTGGCAGAAGCTGCCGCCCGGACGCAGCGTGACCGGCTGCTTGCCGGCATTGACCAGCCAGGCATTCACCTTGTCCGGCGCCGGGGCGGGGCCCATGCCGAGGATGCCGTTCTCGGAATGCAGGATCACTTCCCGGTCGAGCGGGACATAGTCCCCAACCATGGTGGGGATGCCGATACCGAGGTTGACGAACCAGCCCTCGGGGATGTCCTGGGCCACGCGGGCGGCCATCTGGTTGCGGTTCCAGCTCATCGGTCCGGCTCCTTTCAGTTCCACGGCGCGCCGCGCGTCACCTGGACGACGCGGCTGACGAAGATGCCTGGGGTGTGGACATTGTCCGGGGCGATGTCGCCGAGTTCGACCAGGTGATGCACCTGCGCCACCGTCAGCTTCGCGGCCGTGGCCATCACAGGGTTGAAGTTCCGCCCGCTTTCCCGATAGGCGAGGTTACCCCAGCGATCGGCCTGCCAGGCCTCGACCAGCGCAACATCGCCCGGCAGCGCGAGTTCCAGGATATGCGGGCGGCCGTTGAAGTCCCGGGCTTCCCTGCCGTTCGCCATCTTCGTCCCTGCCCCGGTGGGGGTGAAGAAGGCAGCGACGCCAGCACCCGCGGCGCGCATGCGCTCGGCCAGCGTGCCCTGGGGCACGATCTCCAGTTCCAGCTTTCCCGCTCGGTAGAGATCTTCGAACACCACGGAACCGGCCGAGCGGGGGAAGGAGCAGATGATCTTCCGCACCCGGCCCATCTCCATCAGCTTCGCGAGGCCGACGCGCCCGGCGCCGGCATTGTTGGCGACGACCGTCAGGTCGGTCGCCCCCTGCTCGATCAGGCCTTCGATCAATTCATCGGGCTGGCCGACGGCGCCGAAGCCGCCCATCAGGACGGTGGAGCCGTCCTTGATGCCGGACAAAGCCTCGGCGATGGATTGGACGATCTTGTTGATCATGCGCTGAACCGCTTCCCCGCCGCCATCACGGAATGGCGGCGGAGGTAGCGGCTTCGGTAAGGCACGTCCAGCCTCAGGCGGTTTTCAGCCGAGGATGAAATCCGCGGCCGACAGCGCGCCACCCACCAGGGTAACGCCGATCAGCATGTCCGTGGTGGTCAGCGCCCCGGCCACGCTGTCATTGATGAAGACGTAGCTGCCCGCGGCCGAACCGGCGAGGACGTCGATCTGCCAGACCTGCAAGTTCGCGCCGCTGGCCGTGACACTCCCCGCCCCGCCTACCGCCGTGGTGAAGCCCGCCAGCACCGAGGCATAGGGGTTGCTCGGGGTGCCGAGGGCGGCGCTGGCCACGGCGACGCTGCCATTGAAGCTGATCGCCGTCGGGCTGACGCCGGTGAAAAGCTGCTGGGCGACACCGGACAGAACGATGTCATCCTCACCCGCCGTCATGTCGGTGATGCGGTCGATGAGGCGGCGGCTATCGGCGGCCCGCGCGAAGACGAAGCGATCCGCCTCCGACCCGCCGGACAGCGTATCGAGACCAGCATCCCCGAACAGCGTATCGGCGCCGGCGCCGCCGTTCATCTGGTCATTCCCCGTGCCGCCATCCAGCGAATCCGCGCCGGCGGCACCGTTCAGCGTGTCATTGCCGGAACTGCCGGACAGGGTGTTGGCGCCGCCATTGCCGAGCAGGCTGTTGGCCAAGGTGTTGCCCGTCAGCGCCAGATCCGCGCTGCCGGTCAGCACCACAAGCTCGATCTCCGACAAGGCCATCTGCGTCCAGGAGAAGGACGCCATCACGGTATCGGCACCCTCGCCCACCGCTTCCGTCACGGTGTCAGCCCTGGCGCCGACAAAATAGAGATCGTCACCCACACCACCCAGCATCGTGTCGTTGCCGGTATTGCCATCCAGCGTATCGCCACCGGTGCCGCCGGTCAGCGAATCATTGCCGCCGCCGGCATCGATGCTGTCATTGCCGCCAGCGCCATCGAGCAGGTTGGCGGCATTGTTGCCGATGAGGGTGTTGTCGGTGGAACCCCCCGTGCCGGCGAGCGTCGCCGCGCCGGTCAGGATCAGCATCTCGACATTCGCGGCGAGGGTGAAATCGAGCGTGGCGCGGACGGTGTCGGCGCCCTCATCCGCCACCTCGAAGAGCGTATCGAGGACGCTGTCCACGAGGTAGAGGTCGTCACCGCCACCACCGGCCATGCTGTCATCGCCGACGCCGCCGTCGAGCGTGTCGGCATCCAGGCCACCGAGCAGCGTATCGTCGTCGCCACCGCCATTGATGCTGTCCTGGCCCTCCGCTCCCGCCAGGGTATTGGCGACGAGGGATCCGACCAGCGTATCGGCGCCAAAGCTGCCGACGGCGTGCTCGATGCTGGTGAAGCTGTCGACGGTGCCGTTGCTGTCACGCGCCGTGCCGCCGAAGACGACACCGATCTTGGTGGTGCCGAGGTTCACGAAGACGCCGTTGTGGATGGAGGAGGCGAGACCGGACCACGGGCTGTGGTAGGTGATCCCATCCTCACCGAGGCCACCGACGATGGTGTCCGCACCGGCGTCACCGAAGAACAGCCCGCCGTCGTCGTCGCCGATCAGGGTATCGGCGAATGCGGAACCGACGAGCCCCTCGAAGTCGGAAACGCTGTCGGTGCCGCCATCGCCATCCTGGGCGGTGCCGGTCAGCAGGTTGACCATCACGCCGGCTGCCGCCAAGCCGTAGTCCAGGCGATCGAAGCCGGCACCCCCGGTCATCGTATCGTCGCCAGCGCGGCCCCGCGCCCAGCCGTCGGAGGCGCTGGACAGCACGATCAGGTCGTCGAAGTCGCTGCCACCGACGGCATTGATGTTCACCAGCGTATCGGTGTTGCCGAAGCCGTCGATCACGGTGTTACCGAGGTTGAGCAGCGCGACGATGCCGGAGATATCATCGGAATAGCTGGCGACGACGCCATCATCGGCATCGACGGCGACGAGGGTATCGTTGCCGGCTCGGCCGAGCAGGGCGGAGCGCCCTACGCTGTAGAAGGGTTGGTCCGCGATCGTGAAGGCAGGCGTGCGTTCCATGCCGATCAGGACATCGTTGAAGTTGCTGCCGCGTGCATTCTCGATGCTGGTGAGCGTGTCGATATCGCCCCAGCCATCCCGCGCGCGATGCGCACCCACGACGAGGTTCGCCTCAGATCCGAAGCCGGCGATGGTCACGGCGCCTTCGGACAGGTTGACGATGGCGCCGAAGCCATCGCCGAAGCCACCGCCGCCGGGGATGGTGCCAGCGGCGCTGAAGCCGTCGCTGTCGTTGCGATGATCGACGATATCCGAGCCCAGGCCGCCATCGAGCCGGTCCGCGCCACGCGCGCCACGGAAGGCGTTCTGGTCGTCAGATCCGATCAGGGTATCGGCGGCGTCGGTGCCGCGCAGGTTCTCGATGCTGACCAGCGTGTCGATGCCGCCGCCGGAGTCGCGCGCCGTGCCGCCGGCGACGCCACCGACAGCGACGCTGCCGAGATTGGCGAGGACACCGGTGACGGTGCTGTCGCCATTCCAGTCCGCGAGGTCGCTGCCGGCGCCACCATCGATGGAATCGTTGCCGAGGCCGCCGCGCAGCAGGTTGTTGTCGCCATCGCCGACCAGCGTGTCGTTGCCGGCGCCGCTGATCAGGTTGTCGATGGTGCTGTTGGTGGGCGTGTTCTTGCGGAAGCGGTCGGTGCCGCCGAGACCGTCGCTGGCGATGCCCGTCAAGAGATTGGCGTTGACGTTGCCGACGCCTGCGACGTCGAAGCGCACGGTGTCGGTGCCGTCGCCGCCATCGAAGGTGTCGTTGCCGGCACCGCCGGTGAAGGTCTCATCCTGGCCCCAGCCCATGAATTTGTCGTCGCCGGCGGTGCCGATATAGTTCTCGAAAGCCTGGATGGTGTCGACGCCGGTGACGCCGCCGGCGTCGCGCTTCACGACGCGCAGGTAGCCGAATTGCATGTTGAAGAACACACGGCTGCCGCTGGCCAGGCTGGAATAATCCAGCGTATCGGTATCGCCGCCAGCATCGAGCAGGTCATTCCCCGCGCCGCCCAGCACCGTGTCATTGCCCTGGCCGGCGCCGACGCTGTCATTGCCCGCGCCCGCATCGACGCGATCATTGTTGCCGCCGCTGTTGATCAGGTCATTGCCGATGCCGCCGGAGACGGTATCGCCGCTGAAGCCGCTCTCGATGGTGTCGTTGCCATCGCCGCCATCGATGCTGTCGGCACCGCTGAAGGCGAGGAGGAAGTCGTTGCCGGCGCCGCCGGAGACGAGGTTGTTGCCGAAGCCGGCATCGATGGTGTCGTCGCCGGCGTCGCCGTTGATGCTGTCCGCGCCGAAGGTCGCCGTCAGCTGGTCATTGCCATTGCCGCCGAACAGCATGTTGTTGCCGCCACCGGCATGGATGCTGTCATTGCCCTCCTGACCGTCGATGCGGTCGTCCTGGAAGTCGGCGAAGACCGTGTCATTGCCGCCGCCGCCGAGCACGGTGTTCGCGCCGCTGCCGGCATCGATGCGGTCATTGCCGTCGATACTGTCATTGGCGCCGCCGATGATGCTGTCGTTGCCGGAGCCGGCGGTGATGTTGTCGCCACCAGTACCGCCATCGATGGTGCTGCCCGTACCGCCGGACACCACGATCACGTCATTGAAGGCATCGCCAAAGATGACGTTGTTGCCGCCCGCGTCACTGATGAAGTCGCTGCCATCGCCGCCCAGGATACGGTCGTTGTTGAAGCTGCCGAGGATGGTGTCGTTGCCGCCGTTGCCGACAAGGGTGTTGTTGCCGGAGCCACCCTCGATCACATCGGAGGCATCGCCACCGACGATGCTGTCGTCGCCATCATCGCCGAACAGGCGATCGTTGATTGAAATGGTGTCCGCGAGGCCGTCGCCGATGATGGTATCGGCGCCGCTGCCGCCGAAGATCTGCTCACTGTTGTTGCCGCCAGTCAGCAGATCGTTGCCGAAACCACCGAGCAGGATCTGGCCGAAGCCAGCACCGGCGGTGACCGTGTCATCGCCATCATCGCCCGAGAGCAGGGAATTGCCGCCGGCGCTGCCACGGATGCTGTCATTGCCGCCGCCACCGAAATATTGGCTCGCACCGAAGCTCGACGCTCCGCCGAGAATGGTATCGGCGCCTTCATTAGACCTGTTGCGGAAGTTGCCCCCCGCCCTCGCGCATTCCCGCGGAAAACTGGGATTCCCCGACCACGGGGCGGTATGATTCATAGGACTCCTTCGTCGCGAAGGAGCC
>CANJXD010000075.1 GCA_947478535.1 Acetobacteraceae bacterium | reverse complement strand
GTCCAGCGCTTCTTCCCATAGTGACATCACACGCCGGATCTCCGCGGTCACCGTCGCGTCGAGGGCCACGGCGCGGACGGGCCGGCGGGTGTTGAAGGGGAAGCGCTTGCGGAGCGCGGCGAAGCCCGAATGCATTTCATGCGCGGCAGAGCGGGCATGGCCACGCGCCACGGGATCAGCCGGCCATACGCCGCGATCCGGAAAGCGCTCGGCCAGATGCTCGATGATCGCCGTGCTTTCCCAGATCCGATGCGGGCCGTCGATCAGCACGGGCACGCGCCCGGTGGGCGACGCGGCCGCGAGCTGCGCCTTCTTGTCGGGGGCGGAGACATCGATCACCACCTCCTCGAAGGGAATCTCCAGGGCCTTCAGCACCAGCCAAGCCCGCAGGGGCCAGGGAGAGTAGGCCTTGGAGCTGATGATCAGCCGCATCGGTGCCGCGCTCATGCCCGGCCAGTCTTGCGGCGCGCCTGTTCGGCGGTGATGAGGGAGCCGAGGCGCGCATGCGGGCGCCCGCCCGTTGCCAGAGCCACGAACACCACCAGCTCGTTCGGCCTAGGCGCGTCACCGGCGGTGACGGGGATCGCGTCGTAGTGGGAGCGCACATTCCCCGCATCCATGTTGCCGATGGACAGATCGAGCGTGCTGCCCGCGCAGCCCACCTTCATCGATCCCGAAACCCCGGCCGTCCCACCGCCCAGCGCGCGGCGGATGCCTGCTCCGCCCGGATTGTGCCAGAGCGCCGCGTGCTCCATCTCCCCGGCCACGCCGACGATGGAGCCCTTGCCGTAGGAATCGATCTCGGAGGGCGTGGCCTTCAGAATCTCCAGCACTTCCTGCGTCATCTCGAAGGCCAGGGGCTCCATCGATTCCATGAAGCCGATCATGTCCTCGTGGAAGCTGCCCGCGAAGGGGTTCGCCATGATGGCGGCGGCCCATCCGCGTCGGATGGGCGTGGCCAGCGGCGTGCCGAATTCATGCCAGGTGCGATCGGTGGCAACGATGCGGCGGCGGATGGCGATCTCGGGGGTCATCAGGCGGTCTCCATGGAGGCGGAAGGGGCGTCGATAAGGTCGCGCAGCACCTGGTGGGCCGCGTTATGGCCGGGCACGCCCGTGACGGTGCCGCCTGGCCAAGTGCCAGCACCGCAGAGGTAGAGGCCGCGCACCGGCGTGCGGTAGTGCGCGAGGCCGGGCGTTGGCCGGAAGCCGAACATGTGGGCCGGCGTCATGTCGATATGCGCGAAGTTGCCGCCGATCAGCCCGAAGTCCTGCTCGAACTCGATTGGGCTGTAGAATTTCCGCGCGACGATGGAGCGCTTCAGGCTGGGGATGTAGCCGGCGAGGATGTTGACGATGCTCTCGCCCACCACATCGCGCATCGTCTCCCAGCTACCCTCGGCCAGGTCGCGGCGGAAGTACCACGCATTGACGGAAAGCAGGTGCCGCCCCGGCGGCGCCATCGTCGGGTCCGTCATCGTTGGCACCAGGCCCATCAGCCGCGGTGTCAGCGAACAGCGCCCGTCGATGTAGTCCCGGAACTGCTGCTCCAGATAGGTCATGTCCGGGCAGATGCGGATCTGGCAACTGGCGTAGGCGTCCGCGAGTTCCGACGGTGCGCCGGCGAAATGCGGCGGCTCGTCCAGCGCCAGCACGACCTTGAAGGTCGCGGCGCCCGGCCCCAGTGCCCGCAGGCGGCCGAGGAGGTCCCCGGGCACGTGCCGTTCCTCCACCAGCCGCAGCAGCGTCGTCGCAGGATGCAGGTTCGAGACAATGACCGGAGCGTCGTATTCGTCCCCGTTCGCGAGGTGGACGCCACGCGCCTGCCCAGTGCTGTCCACCCGAATGCCGCGTACGGCGGCGCCGGTCATGATGGTGACGCCCAGCGCTTCCACCGCGCGGCGCATGGCGGTGGTGATGGAGCCCATGCCCCCCAGGGGCAGGCCGGTGGAGCCGCGCAATACCTGGTTGCGTGGATCATGCGTGCCGCTGCTGGCGGAGGAGACCATGGACATTGGCCGCTGCAGCAGCGCGATCGGCGTGCCGGGCGTGGAGGGGGCGACCGCGGCGCCACCCGTGGAGAGCATGGCGATGGAGGTCCGCACCGCGTCGGATTCCAGCCGTGCCTCCAGGAAGTCTCGGATCGAACCGAAGAAGATGGTGGCGAAGTCGTCCTCGTCCTGCGACGTCTTGAGCCGCCCGACCAGTTCCTGGAGTGTCGGTGGTGCTTCGAACAGCGAGACACCGATGCGGCGCGCGAAATCATCGAAGAAGCGGAAGATGTCGAAATAGGCGGCGGCGTCGTGGCGGGAGAAGTCCCGTGCGATCAGCTCCCGCAGCCGATTCTGGTCCCGCCAGCCCACGAAGAAGCGACCATCGGGAAACGGCATGATGACGGAGGGGTCGGGCTTCGCCCAGGCGAGGCCGTGCTTCTCCAACTGCATGTCCGCGACGATCCGCGGCTCGAGCGAGCCGGGGGAGTTGGTGATGGCGCCCCGGTAGCCCGGGAAGAACTCGATCGTGGAGGCCGGGCCGCCGACCTGGTCCCGCTGTTCCAGAACCAGCACGCGCTGCCCGGCCTTGGCGAGGTAGAAGGCTGCGACGAGCCCGTTATGCCCGCCACCGACGATGATCGCGTCATGCCCGGCCATGGTTCAGCCCCCGAGTGCCGCGACGGCGCGTGCAATGCGATCGCAGGCGTCGGCCAGGATGTCGTCGGCATAGGCGAAGCACAGGCGGAGGAAGGGGGATCGGCCGAAGCCCGTGCCGGGGATCACCGCGACCCCGACCTCCTCCAGGATATAGCGGCAGACATCCACATCCGTGGCCAGCACCTTGCCTTGCGGCGTCCGCTTGCCGATGACGCCGCCGCAATCGACATAGACGTAGAAGGCCCCCTCAGGCGGATCGCAGCCCAGGCCGGGGATGGCGTTGATGCGGCCGACGACGAGGTCACGGCGCCGCTGATAGGCCGCATTGTGGCCCGCCACGAAATCATGCGGCCCGTTCAGCGCCGCGACCGCCGCGGCCTGGCTGATGGAGCTGGCATTGTTCGTCGTCTGTCCCTGCAGGCGCGCCATGGCGGAGATCAGCCATTCCGGCCCGAAGCCATAGCCGATGCGCCATCCCGTCATGCAGTAGCCCTTGGAGACGCCATTGATGATGACGCAACGGTCGCGCAGCCCTGGCTCCACCTGCGGCAAGGTCATCGCCTTGCGGCCGTCGAAGGTGATGTACTCGTAGATGTCGTCCGTCAGCACCATCACCTGAGGATGGCGCATCAGCACCTCGGCCAGCCCGCGCAATTCGGCCTCGCTATAGACCGCACCGGTGGGGTTGCAGGGGGAGTTGATGATGAACCACCGCGTCGCTGGCGTGATGGCGCTTTCCAGTTCCTGCGGCGTGATCTTGAAGCCGTGCTGGCGCTCGGTATCGACGAAGACCGGCTTGCCCCCACACATCTCCACGATATCGGGGTAGGACACCCAGCAGGGGCGGGGGATCACCGCCTCGTCGCCCGGGCTGACGCTGGCCACCAGCGCGTTGAACAGCACCTGCTTGCCGCCGGTGCCCACGATGACCTCGGAGGTCTTCGCGGTGATGCCGTTGTCGCGCTTCAGCTTGGCGATGATCGCCGCCTTCAGCGCCGGCATCCCCTCGGTGGCGGTGTACTTCGTGAACCCCTCGCGGATCGCCGCCATGGCGGCGTCCTTGATGTGGTCCGGGGTGTCGAAATCCGGCTCCCCGCCGCTGATCACCAGCACGTCGCGACCCTCGGCCTTCAACTGCCGCGCGCGGCGCGTCACCTCGATGGTGCCGGACTCGCGCAGGCGGTCCAGCATCGGGGAGAGATGGGCGATGGGGTCCATGGTCAGCGCCCCCCCGGCGCCAGCGGTTCCATCGGCAGCGTGCCGAGGCGTTCCCCGCCGCCCTCCCGCACGACCACCGTCTCCGTGCAACCAATGGCGCCAAGGCCGGGCACCTTCAGAATCGGGATCATGTGGAAGGTCATGCCCGCTTCGAGCAGGCGGGGATCATTCGGCTTGATGTCGATGATGTGCCCCTCGCCGAGGCCCGGCGGGAAAGAGAGGCCGAGGCTGTAGGCAGCGCGGTTCTTCCAGAGATGGCGGACCCCGTACTTCTCGACCACTGCGCGCCCTGCCGCGTCGACCACCCCGGCGGCGATGCCGGGACGCATCGTGGAGATCATCGCCTGCACCGCTTCCGCGGAGATGGCGAAATGGTCGCGCGCCGCCGCTGTAAGCTCCCGCGCCGCGATCCGGCTGGCGACGCCATGATAGCGTTGCAGGCTGGCGGAAACCTCGAGCCACACCTGGTCGGTGGGCGCCAGCGGCCGGTTGGCGTGCAAGGCATGGGTACGAGCGGAGGCCGCGCCACCCACGATGTAGGAGGGCGAGCCCGTGAACTCGCTACCCAGCGCGGCGAGCCTCGCATGCACGGCGCCGGCGACATCACTATCCGTCGCGGCCGTGGTCAGGCTGTCGGCCCCCGCGAGGATCGCCTGTTCGGCAATGGCGACCGCTTTGCGGATCAGGGCGATCTCGCCTTCCGACTTCACCGCGCGGAAGCGGTCCACCAGATCCGTGCTCGGCACCCAGGTGATGGCGGGCAATCCTTCCGCCAGCAGGTCCGTGCGCGTGATGGACTGGCGCGCGCCATCCACCTCCACGCCAACGCGACCGCTGGTGAGACCCTCCGCCCGCATCGCCTCCATGAAGATCGGCAGGGCGCGGTCGAGGTTGTCGATCTCGTGGAAGCGGGCGATCCAGGAATTGGCGCGGACGTTGTCCGCCTCGATATTGCGGATGACGAGGAAGGGTTCTCCCTGCCGCCGTACCACCATCGCCTGGAACACGTGGTAGCCCGGCGTCCAGAAGCCCGAGAGGTAGCAGATGTTCTCCGGGCCCGTGACCATGATGGCATCGAGGTCCTGGCGGCCGAGCTCGGCCTGCACCGCGGCGACGCGGCGCGCGTATTCCTCTTCAGGGAAGGTCAGCGCCATGGGTTTTCTCCTGTGGGTCGCGGGCGGAAGGCTGGGCCGGTTGCCCGCCGATGAGGTCGCAGACACGCCGCACATGCTCGCGGCTTAGCCGCTCCGCCTCATCGGCATCGCGGCGCTGGATCGCCTCGGCGATGAGCTGGTGCATGTAGGCGAAGGGCGGCGTCAGGTGCTGGCTGGCGCGGCGGTTTCGCAGGTTGCGCAATGTCAGGGCGAGGTCGAGCGCGTTCTTGAGGTAGCGATGCAGTTGCGCCGAATGGGCGGCAAGGGCGATGGCCTCGTGGAATTCCACATCGGCGGCGCGGAAGGTCGCGGCATCCCCGCTATCCGCGCCGGTGCGGGATACATCCGCCCAATGGGCGATGCGCGCGGCCTCCGCCTCTGTCCGGCGCTGCGCGGCGAGGCGTGCCGCCATGCCTTCCAGGGCCTCGCGCAGTTCGAAGGCTTCCTGCAATGCGGTGGGGGTCGGGGCGACGATCCTCACCTGGCCCGGCAGGAATTCCACCAAGCCGATGCCCCGAAGCTGGAACAGAGCCTCACGCACCGGTGTCGCGCTGACACCCAGGCGGCGGGCGATCTCCCGCACGCCGATCGGCTCCCCGGCCTGCAAGGTACCGTTGACGATCGCCTGGCGGATCAGGCCGGTGACCCGCACGGCGAGGGACGAACGATCGACTGCGGGCAGCTCGGCATAGCCCTCGCGCTCCGGCAGAACCGCTTCCATGCCGGCCCTCATCGTTCGAGCACCGCGCGCAGGAACTGACGCGTGCGGGCGTGGGTGGGATCCTTCAGCACCTGGGAAGGGGGGCCGTCTTCCACGATGCGGCCGGCGTCGAACATCAGGACTCGATCGGCGATGTCCTGGGCGAAGCTGATCTCATGGGTGACCAGCAGCATCGTCATGTCCGTGGCGTGGGCGAGGTCACGGATGACGTGCAGTACCTCCCCCACCAGTTCCGGATCGAGGGCGGAGGTCACTTCGTCGAACAGCATGACCTTGGGCCGCAAGGCCAGCGCACGGGCGATGGCGACGCGTTGCTGCTGGCCGCCCGAGAGTTGCGGCGGGCGCTTGCCGGTGTGATCCGCCAGGCCGACCAGCTTGAGCAGCTCCGCGGCGCGTGCCTCGGCCTCGGCACGGGAAAGGCGCAGCACCTGGATGATGGGCTCACGCACATTCTGCAGCGCGGTCATGTGGGGGAACAGGTTGAATTGCTGGAACACCATGCCGACGCAGCGCCGGACTTCCCGCGCATGGCGTTCGCCGGCCGCCACCAGCACGCCATCGCGGCTTTCGTGCCAGAGGTAGCGACCATCGATCTCGATCAGCCCGGCGTCGGGCTGCGTCAGGCCGATCGCGAGCCGCAGGATGGTGGTCTTGCCGCTGCCGCTCGGCCCGATCAACGCGACCTTCTCACCCGCGCGGACGGAGAGGTCGACGCCGTCCAGCACCTTGCGCGTGTCGAAGGCCTTCTCGATGCCTTCCATGCGCAGGATCGGCGCGCGGCCAGCCGCGCCCTCAGCGACCGGCATGGGGCGTCTCCAGCCGCCGGACGCCACGCGCCGCGGCATAGCTGACGATCCAGAACAGCACACCGGCCAGGGTCAGGGGCTCCAGGTAGCGGAAGGTCATCACGCCGATGTCCTTCGCTGTCGCGACGAGTTCGAGGACGGTGATCGTGGAAAGCACGGCGCTGTCCTTGAACAAGGCGATGACGAGATTGCCGAGCATGGGAGCCACGACAGGGGCCACCTGCGGCATCACCACCCCCTTCCAGACGTAGGGGAGCGGCAGGCCGAGGGCCATGCTGGCCTCCCACTGGCCAACGGGAAGCGCCTCGATCCCGGCGCGGTAGAATTCGGCGGCACGGGCCGCGCCGTAGACCCCCAGCGCCAATACGCCGGTCGCGAAGGGCGAAAACAGCAGGCCATAGTCGGGCAGCACGTAGAAGATGAAGTAGAGCTGGATCAGGAAGGGCGTGCCGCGCAGGAATTCGATCAGCAGCCACACCGCGCGACTGACGAAGGGGATGCCCGCAGCGCGCAGCAGCATCATCACCAGGCCGAGCGGCAGGGCGATCAGGGTGGCGAGCGCCGTTGCCTGGACGGTGATGAGCAGGCCGTGCAGCAGTTCCGGCAGGATCGATGCTGCGAAGCCCCAGTCCCAGGAGAAGCCGCTCATCGCCCGAATGCCCAGCGCGGGATCGGTGAGGCGCTGGCCCGCAGCCGCGGCAGCAGGGAAGGCACCGGCCGCCCCGCCCAGCGGTTCGCGGCGCGTTCCAGCACCGCCACGCCGCCGGCCAGCAGCATCGCCAGCGCGAAATAGATCAGCAGCACGATCCCGTAGATATCGCCGGAGACCCCGAGCGCCGTGCGGATCTGGTCCGCGCGGAAGGACAGGTCCTGCACCGTGACCAGGGATACCAGCGCGGTGAACTTCAGCATCAGGACCAGCGCGTTGCCGAAGGGCGGGATCATCACCGGCAATGCCTGCGGCAGGATGATGCGGAAGAAGGCGTAGGCCCGCGGCAGGTGCAGCGCGACACAGGCCTCCCGCTGACCGATGACGATGGATCGCAGGCTCGCCCGCACCACCTCGGAGAAGTAGCTGCCCTCGTTCAATCCGAGCACCAGGATGCCTGCCGCCATCGGTGACAGGGACAGCCCAAAGAGCGGCAGGACGTAGAAGGCCCAGAATAGCTGGACGACCGCGGAACTGCCGCGGAACAGCTCGATGATGAACCCTGCCGCCCAGCGCGGGATGGCATGGCGGGACATACGCCCTGCGGCCAGCACGAAGGCCACCGGCATGGCCAGCGCCATGGCCGCGAAGGTGATCTGCAACGTCACCCAGACGCCTTCCAGGAGGAAGGGCAGGTATCCGCTCACCGTGGCATCCTGGTTCACCGGGACCGCGATCAGCTGACGTTGGCGCAGGCCGCATCGATGGTGATGCCGGCAAGGTCTGGCGGGGGCGGCGAGAAGCCGAACTCGGCCGCGAGGCGGTCGACCTCCCCAGCCGCGCGCATCGTCCTCAATTGCTGCTGGAAGGCGGCATGCAGCGCCACGTCCTGCCGGCGGAAGGCCGGCGCGGAACCGACAGGCGGATCATCGGCCAGGGGAAAGACGATGTCGAAGCGGTTATCGCGCTGGCGCCGCAGTTCGCGGAGCGACGCATCCGTCGAGACCGCCACCTGCACGCGCCTGGTCAGCAGACCGTCGATAAGGGCGGGGTTGCTTGGAAACTGCGAGATGAGGGATCGGTCGATGCCCCGTTCCTGGATGAGACGGGCGAGGTAGCTGCCCTGCAGGATGCCAACGGTGTGGCGCGCAGCCGCAACCTCCGCGAGGTTGCGCGGCACGGTGGGGAGCGAGCCCGCGACATGGGCGATGGCGCCGCCATCGAAGGTCACGGGGTCGCTGAACAGTACCGCCTGGCAGCGTTCGCGCGTGAGCCGGAAGGACGCTGCGATCATCTGCCACCGCCCCGCCATCAGGCCCGGGACGAGTTCGCCATAGGTGCCGACAACACCTTCGATCCGGGGCACACCAAGACCGGCCATGACCCGTTGAACGAGAGCCGGCACGAAGCCGGAAACCGTGCCGTCCTGGTTGAGGCCGCTGTAGGGCGGCTGGTTCGCCAGCCCGACCTTTACCACGCCGGCACGCCGCAACTGCGCCAGGAGGTCTCCATCCTGCGCTGTCGCCGACGGGGGGAGGAGCAGGCCGCCGCCCAGGCCCAGAGCCGTACTGCCGATGATGCAACGCCGAGTGGTGAACATGGCTGCCCTTTCCAAACGATCATCCCTGCGAATATGGGACATAGGATATATCACTTGGTCAAGGGCACTAGTTTTAGCGGTAGGCGGCTCTCGCGTAATTTTATTGCGCCTTGAGGGTCGCCGCTCTGGCGATTGCGAACATCGAATCAGAATCGAGTATCATCGGGGGCAGTGATACGCCCCGGATTTGCCGGACGTTGTTCGGTTTGAGTCACGCGGCCAAGTCTGGCTGCTCCAGCCTGGCATAGGAGCGGGCTTCGGTCTCAGCGGGCGGAATATGTGAACCAGCTCGCGAGTGGGACCCCTTTCGGCATCGGGGTCCCCACGGGCAGGCATTGTCCCGCCTCGACTCTTTACTGGGACCCCGATGCCGATTTGGGGCCGCACAGCACGCCGATCTACACTCAGCTTGAGCCACACGCCGCCATCGCGGCCCCGGACCGGGCAAGGATCCGGCATCATTCCTCCACCGCCGGCATGTTGCCGCCGAAGGCCGCCTCGATCTGCCGGTTCAGCGCATGCACAGTGATGTTCAGCGTCTCCAGCAGAGCGGGGTCAAGCTGGGCGGCGATGGCGCCATAGGTGTCGCGAATCAGCGGTGCGACCTTCTCATAAAGCAGCCTGCCGCGCGCCGTCAGCACCACCAGCACGCGGCGGCGATCCCCCGGATCGGCCTGGCGGCGCAGCAGCCCGGCGGCCTCCATCCGTGTGACAGTTCGCGAGGCGCTGGCGGCGGGGATCACAGCCTCCTGCCCAATGCGTGTCATCTCCACCGCGCCGTGCTCGCCGAGCACCTTGATGATGCGCCAGTTCTGGTCGGTCAGGTCATGCGCGCGCAAAATCGGACGGAAGAACAGGCGCATGCCGTCACGAAGCCGGAGCAGGCCGATGATGAGCGATGCGTCGTAGATTCGCGCGCCAAGCGGCGTTGCCCGATCAGCGTCGCCTTCCTTTGTCATGCGGTGTCCTTCCGGCTGTCCGCCATGATAGGGGCGCCGGCGGCGCGAGAAAACACTTGACCTGTCAAGGATGTCACCGGCTAGCTTTCCAGGTAGCGCCGCAGCCTTCGGGCGCGACACGGGGAGAGCACAACCATGGGTATGGCGAAGACCGGCAGGCGTTGGATCGGGCTCTCGGCCTTGGCGCTGCTCGCGGCACTGCTCGCCCCGGTGGAGCGCGCCGCGGCGCAGCAGGCGCTGGTGATCGCCGCGCAGCGCACGCCCGAAGGCGTCGATCCCGACGTGCTGAAGCCGGGCAACCAGGAAATCGTCGTCCAGGTCTATGAGGGGCTGACGCGTTACGCCCGCCGCCGCGACGCCGATGGCAACGAGACGCTGGATTCCAGCCGAGTCGAGGGCCATTTCGCGGAATCCTGGCATGTCTCGGAGGATGGCCGGACCATTCGCCTGCTGCTGCGCCAGGGCGTCCGCAGTTTCTTCGGTAATGAGCTGACCGCGGAGGACGTGGTCTGGACCCATCAGAAGTCGATGCATCAGCGCCGCACCGGCTTCTTCATCGCCACGCTGTCGAACATCCAGGCGGTGGAGGCGACCGGGCGCTACGAGGTGACCTACCGGCTCGGCGGACCCTCCGCGATCTTCTTCACAAACCTGACCCACTATACCCAGACCGCCATCGATTCGACCGAGGCGAAGCGCCACGCGACGCCGGCTGACCCCTACGCGACCGAATGGCTGGACCGCAACACGGCGGGCTTCGGCGCCTACCACATGCAGTCGGTGACGCCGAATGAGCAGGCCACCTTCGTCGCCAACCCGAACTACTTCCGCGGCAAGCCCTTCTTCGAGCGGATCATCTACCGCGCCGTCCCCAGCGCCGCCTCCCGCGCCCTGCTGATCCGCAGTGGCCAGGCGCAATGGGTGGAGAACCTGACGATCGTGCAGGTGGACGAGCTGCGGCGCGACCCGCGGCTGCGTGTCGTGCAGACCATGCACCGCGCCACTGCGGCGCTGAACATGAACCCGCGCTACAAGCCCTTCGACGATGTCCGCGTCCGCCGCGCCTTCCTGCACGCCATGGACCGCACGACGATCAACAACGCCGTGTTCATGGGCCGCGGCCACATCGCCTCCACCCCCGTGCTGCCGATCATCGATGGTGCGGCGGAGGATCTCTACCCCTATGCCTTCGATCCCGCCCGCGCCCGCGCCCTGCTGGCCGAGGCCGGCTATCCCGATGGCGTCGATGTCGAGCTGTTCTATGCCGACATCGTCGGTTGGGAGGAGCCGATGGCGATCCAGGCGGCCAACATGTACCGCCAGTCCAACATCCGCGTCACGCCGCGCCGCATCACCCCTTCCGAGATGCGCTCCCGCGGCGCCGTGACGCGGCGGGACATGCCGTTCTTCACCTCGGAGGACGGGCCGATCGTGCTCGACATCGTCTATGCGATGTTCATCTTCGCCCGCACCGACGCGGTGGTGAACCGCGCCGCGCATTCCAACCCCCGCATCGACGCGCTGATCGACGAGGCGCGGCAGACACTGGACCGCGATGCCCGCCTCGCCCTGATGCGCGACGCGCAGCGGATCTGGCTGGAGGACGCGCCCTGGGCGATCACCGTCTATCGCCCGCTGTTCGAGGTGATGCCAGCCAACATCACTGGCTACGTCTATTATCCGGACGAGCATGAGCGCTGGTTCGACCTGCGTCGGCGCTGACGTCGCTTGCAACTCCTGACACTGGCCGGGTTCCTGTTGCGGCGGGCGGCGGCGGTTCTGCCGCTGCTCCTTGCTGTCCTGATGGTGACCTTCATGCTCGTGCGGCTGGGTGACCAGGACCCGGTGGCGCTGCTCGCCGGGCCGACCGCCACCGCGACGGAGTTGTCGGCGGTGCGCGCCGAGCTGGCGCTGGACCGGCCGGTCTGGGAGCAATTCGGCCTGTATCTCGGCCGGCTGGTGTCCGGCGACCTCGGCCGCAGTTGGCTGAGTGGCAGGCCGGTGGCAGGCGAGATCCTGGACCGCGTGCCGGCGACGTTGGAACTGCTGGTGCTCGGCGTCGGCCTCGGCGCGCTGGTCGGCATTCCGGTGGGGCTCGCCTCCGCGCGGCGGCGCAACCGGCTGTTCGACCAGGTCAGCCGCTTCCTGTCTCTGCTGGGCTTCTCGATCCCGACATATTGGCTGGGTCTCGCCATGCTGCTGGTCTTCTTCTACCTGCTGGACTGGGCGCCGCCGGGGATGGGGCGGCTCGGCCTGCTGCATACGCCGCCGCCGCGAATGACCGGCAGCTACCTGCTGGACGCCTTGCTGGCCGGCGAGGGGGAAGTGGCCGTCTCGGCGCTCTCGCAACTCATGCTGCCGATGCTCTGCGTCGCCATTATCTCCGCCGGGCCGATCGTCAAGCAGACCCGCGCCGTCGCGGTGGATGTCATGGCCAGCGACTATCTCCGCTATGGCCGCGCGATGGGTCTGGGCGCCGGCGCGCAACGCGCCATGGTGGTGCGCAACATCCGCGTGCCGGTCATCACCTTCGTCGGTTCGGAACTGGTGGGGCTGGTCGGCACGACCTCCCTGATCGAGTATGTCTTCGCTTGGGGCGGCGTCGGGCAGCTTGGGCTGAACGCGGTGGTGCGCGGGGATTTCGCGGTGGTGCAGGCCTATGTCCTGACGCTCGGGCTGTTCTCCGTGCTGGTGTTCCTCACTGTCGACCTGCTGGCCCTGGCGTTCGAACCGAGGAGCCGGGCAGCGTGAGCGCGGCGCTGACCAGTCCCGCGCCGAGCCTGGCGGACCGGGCCATCGGCCTGATGCGGCGCAGCGGCACGGCAACCGCCGGCGCGCTTATCCTGCTCGGCTTCGCGCTGCTGGCGGTGTTTGCACCGGTGGTCGCGCCCTGGGACCCGGTGCTGCCCGACCTCGGCGCCATCCTCGCGGCGCCGTCCGCGACGCATTGGCTCGGCACCGACAGCAACGGCATGGACATCCTCTCCCGGACCATCCACGGCAGTCGCTACGGCTTCCTGGTCGCGCTGCCCTCGGTCGGCATCGCCGTGCTGGTCGGTGTGCCGGTCGGCCTGCTGGCGGGCTATCGCGGCGGCTGGGTGGACGAGGCACTGGTCCGCGTCGCGGATGCGATGCGCATCTTCCCCTCGATCATCCTGGCGCTGGCGGTGGTCGCCGTGCTCGGGCCATCGCTGCTCAACGTCGTGCTGGTCATCGGGCTGCTCGATGCTGCGGTGTTCGCCCGCGTGGTGCGGGCCGAGGCGCTGGCGCTGCGCGCCGGTTCCTATGTCGATACCGCCGTCGCGGTCGGCAATCCGACGCGGCGCATCCTGTTCGTGCATCTGCTGCCCAACGCGATCCAGGGTGCCACCGCCATGGTCGCCATCCGCGCCGCATGGGCGGTGCGCATCAGCGCAACCCTCGCCTTCCTCGGCGTCGGCATCCAGGCGCCAGCGCCGGAATGGGGCGCCATGATCCGCCTGGGCGCCGAGTTCATGGTCACCGGGCAATGGTGGGTCGGCGTGCCGCCCGGCCTGGCGCTGATCCTGATGGTGGTGGGCCTCAACCTGCTGGGCGACGGGCTCCAGGATGTGCTCGACCCGCGGCGCCGCGCCGCCGCCCGATGACCATGCTGGACATCGAGGATCTGCATGTCCATTTCGTCGCGCGCGGCCTCGACAACCGGCTGCGCGTGGCGCGGGCGCTGAACGGCGTCGATCTGCGCGTGGATCGCGGCGAGATCCTCGGCCTCGTCGGCGAGACCGGCGCGGGCAAGTCGCTGACCGCTTATGCGGTGCTCGGCCTGCTGCGCGACAGCGCGCGCATCGTCGCCGGGCGCATCCGCTTCGATGGCACCGACCTGCTCGGCGTGCCGCCCGCCGCCCTGGCCGGCATCCGCGGGCGGCGGCTGGCGCTGGTGGTGCAGAACCCACGCACCTCGCTGGACCCGCTGGCGCGCATCGGCCACCAGCTTCTCGCCGTTCGTCGCGCGCATTACCCGCTCGAGCCGATGGCGGAATCGCGCCATCGCGCGCTCGACATGCTGCGCCAGGTCGGCATTCCCGATGCCGAAGCGCGCCTGCGCGCCTGGCCGCATGAGTTCTCCGGCGGCATGGCGCAGCGCGTCGCCATCGCCATGGCGCTGATCAACGAGCCGGAGTTGTTGATCGCCGATGAGCCGACCACAGGGCTCGACGTGACGGTGCAGGCGCAGATCCTCGACCTGCTGCGCGCGCTGGTGCGGGCACGCGGCATGGCGGCGCTGCTGATCACCCACGACCTCGGCGTGGTCGCGCAGCATTGCGACCGCGTCGCGGTGATGTATGCGGGCCGCGTGGTGGAGGAGGGACCGGTCGACCAGGTGCTGGTGACGCCGCGCCACCCCTATGCGGCGGCGCTGACCGCGGCGGTGCCGGAACGGCTACGGCTCGGCGCCGGCCAGGTCTTCGGCGGCACGCCGCCGAACCTCCACGACCTGCCCTCGGGCTGCGCCTATCGCGACCGCTGCGCCGGCGCCACCGCGCGATGTGCGACGCCGGCGCCGCTGCTGCGCGCGGCCGCCGGCGGCATCGTGCTGTGCCACCATCCGATGCCGGCATGACCGTGCTGCTTCAGGCGGCCGCGCTGCGCAAGGATTTCCGCCTGTCGCGCGGCCGCGTGCTGCGCGCGGTCGCCGGTGTCGATCTCGCCATCGCGCGGGGCGAAGTGGTGGGGCTGGTCGGCGAGAGCGGCTCCGGCAAGTCAACGATCGGCCGCATCCTGACGCGGCTGACGGCGCCCTCCGCCGGCACGCTGCGCTTCGCCGGCGCCGACATGCTGGCGCTCTCGGCGCGCGAGTTGCGGGCGCTGCGGGCGAAGCTGCAGATCGTCTTCCAGGACCCCTGGGCTTCGCTCAATCCGCGGCTGCGGGTGCGACGGCTGATCGAGGAACCGCTGCTGCTGCACAGCCCGATGGGCGCAGCCGAGCGCCGCGCGGCGGCGGAGCGGCTGGCCGCGCGGGTACGCCTGGGCACGGCGGCGCTGGACCGGCATCCGGTCGATCTCTCGGGCGGCCAGTTGCAGCGGGTCTGCATTGCCCGCGCGCTCGCGACCGGGCCGGAATTGCTGGTGCTGGACGAGCCGACCAGTTCGCTCGACCTGTCGGTGCGCGCCGGCATCCTCGACTTGCTGCATGGACTGCGCGCGGAGACCGGCATGGCCATGCTGTTCATCTCGCATGACCTGGCCACGGTGCGGCTGATCTGCGATCGCGTCCTGGTGCTCTACCTCGGCCGCGTCGTCGAGGAAGGGCCGGCGGAGGCGATCTTCGCCGCGCCACGCCACCCCTACACCAGAGCGCTCCTCTCGGCGCAATTGTCGCCCGATCCACGCCAGCGCGCGCAACGCCTGCCGCTGACCGGCGAGATCCCGAGCGCGGCCGATCCGCCCGCCGGCTGCGGCTTCGCCAGCCGCTGCCCGCATGCCATCGCGGCCTGCACGACCGCCGAGCCGCCCCTGGTCGAGGTGGGGCAGGGCCAGCGCGCCGCCTGCATCCGATTGGCGGCGCTTCAGGCCTCCGGCAGTTCCTTCGGGTCGAGCCCATAGGCCGCCACCGCGGCCTCGCGCGTCACGAAGCCCTGGCGGACATCGTCGATCACCTTGGCGCGATCGCGTGCGCGCGGGTCACCATAGCCGCCGCCGCCGGCGTCGCAGACCTCGATGACATCGCCAGGCGCCAGCACATAGCGCGCCCGCACGTCCACCGACTTGCCGTTGAGGATGTAGCTGCGCTTGCCGCCGGGCTCGCCGCCGAGCAGGCCCAGCGCAGGGAAGCGGTTGCGTCGGCCGAGGCCGATCACGGCCGCGTCCTGCCCCGTGTCATTACGCATACGGTAATGCGCGCCCAGGCCGCCGCGGAATTCGCCGGCGCCGCCGGAATCCGGCACCAGCCGCCGGTCGATCACGGTCAGGCCGGTCATTGCCTCCACCACCTCGGTGGACAGCACCTTCATGTTGGAGGGCGACGGCGTGGT
>CANJXD010000074.1 GCA_947478535.1 Acetobacteraceae bacterium | reverse complement strand
GTCCAGCTTCAGCGGCGGCAATTCGCGCGACAGCGATTTCTCCAGCTTCTGCGCCGCCTCCCGCCGCGCCTCCGTCAGCCTGGATGCGGCGGCGAGATAGGCGTGGCGGGTCGCCGCAGCCCGCTTTTCCGCCGCCGCGACCTGCCCCGTCCCGGCATCCAGCGCCGCCAGACGGGCCTTCAGCGCGGCCAGCAGGTTCGGCAGTTCGACCACCGGCACCAGATGCTTCCGCGCCGCCGCGCGCAGGGCGAATAGCCGTTCCTCGACATGTTCCAGCCGCCGCGGATCGGGCGCCACCTCATGCGCCAAGCGTTCCAGGGCGGTCTCCGCCTCCGCGATCGCATCCAGCGCCCGGCCCAGGGCTTCGAGCGCCGGCTCGGCCTCGGCATGCGGGGGCGGCAGGCGTTCCAGGGCGCGGCTGGCGGAGCGGAGCGCGGTGGCGGGGTTGGCGCTGCGGCGATCACGCGGCTGCAAGGCCGAGAGGGCTTCGGCGATGGCCTCGCCGCGCCGTTCGCCCTGCTGAAGGTGCTGGCGCTCCGCGGCCAGGTTGTCTTCCTCCCCCTCCACCGGGGCGAGGTTGTCCAACTCCGTGACGGCGTGGCGCAGGAATTCCTCATCCCGCTGGGCAGCCGCGATCTCCTCCCGCGCCGTGGCGAGGGTGCGCTCCGCGTCCCGCCAGGCGCGATGCGCTTCCGCCACGCCACCGCGCAGCGCATCCAGCGCACCGGCGGCATCCAGCAGGCCGACATGCTGGGTCGGGTCGGTCAGCCCCACCTGGTCGTGCTGGCCCTGGACTTCGACCAGCAGCGCGCCCAGCCGGCGCAGCAGCGTCAGGCCCACGGGCTGGTCATTCACGAAGGCGCGGCTCCGGCCATCGGCGGTGACGACGCGCCGCAGCACGATCTCGTCCTCCGCCTCGATGCCCTGGTCATGCAGCAAGGCGCGGGAGGGATGGGCCTCGGTCACGCTGAAGGCGGCGGCGACGCTCGCCTGGGTCTGCCCCATCCGCACCAGACCGCTATCCGCCCGCGCGCCGAGTGCGAGGCCGAGGCTGTCGAGCAGGATGGACTTGCCGGCGCCGGTTTCGCCCGTCAGCACCGTCAGCCCTGGACCGAAGGCAAGGTCCAGGCGCTCGATCAGCACCACGTCGCGGATGGCGAGGGAACTCAACATGGCATGGCGGGCGCGCCGCGTGCCAAGGCGGCTTTCAGAACAGGCCGAAAGAGAGGGTGCTGGCGGCCCGGCGGAAGAAGCCGGGGCTGTCCCCCGCCGCCTGGGTGGCACCTTCGACCAGCAATGCGTAGCTATCCTGGTACCAGGGGCTGCCGGGGTAGTTGTGCCCGAGCACCGCGGCGGTGCGGCGTGCCTCATCCACCAGGCCGAGGGCGAGGTAGGATTCCGTCAGGCGGTGCAGCGCTTCCGGCACATGGTTCGTGGTCTGGAAGTCATCCACCACGCGCCGGAAACGGCCAATGGCGGCGGTGTAGAGGCGGCGATTCTGGTAGAAGCGCCCTACCACCATCTCCCGCCCCGCCAGATGATCCCGGCCGAGGTCCATCTTGAGACGGGCATCGCGGGCATAGGGCGTGTTGGGAAAGCGGTTGGCCACGTCCTGCAACGCCGCCATGGCCTGTTCCGTGGTGCGCTGGTCGCGTTCCGTGTCGTTGATCTGCTCATAGTAGCAGAGCGCGCGGAGGTAATACGCGTAGGCGATATCCCGGTGCGCGGGGTGCAACTGGATAAAGCGGTCCAGCGCGCCGAGCGATTCGGTGTAGCGGTTCCGCATGTATTCGCTATAGGCGGACATCAGCTTCGCGTTGATCGCGAAGGCGGAATAGGGGTGTTCCCGCTCGACCAGGTCGAACAGTTCCACCGCGCGCTGATACTGGTTGGCGTTCAGCGCCTCCATCCCCGCGGCGTAGAGCGCCTCGGGCGAGTTGTCCTGGCCGCTGGCGCCAGGGCGCGGCACAAGCGACGCCGGCCGCCCATCCCACGCGCTGGGGGCGGAGCATGCCGCGAACGGCAAGATGAGGAGCAGGGGCAGCGAACGTCGGAGCATCACGGACCGGTCACGCATTGGACCTCCCCTATACCACGCCTGGGGGCCTTGGGGGCAAGGCGCCGGGAGCCAATCCGTAAGAAGGCTGATGAGATGGCTGGTTGGCGCCGAACGGATCAGGCCATCGCCGGTGCGGCAGCGGCGGGCAGGCGGCTCGCCGCGCCGTCGAAGATGTGCGCGCCCTCGGACATCCGCCAGGCGCTGCGATCCGCGAACAGGGCGCGCAGCACCTTGTTGTTGAGCGCGTGGCCGGAGCGGTGCCCGGTGAAAGTGGCGGACAGGGCGGCGCCGGCCAGGGCCAGGTCCCCCACCACGTCGAGCAGCTTGTGGCGCACGAATTCATCGGCGCGGCGCAGGCCGCCCGGGTTCAGGATCAGCGGGCCATCGACGACGATGGCATTCGCCAGACTGCCGCCCTGCGCCAGACCGGCGGCACGCAGCCGCGCGATATCCTCGGCCAGCGTGAAGGTGCGCGCATCGGCCAGGCCGCCCCGGAAGGCGGCCGGCGTCACCCGAAGGTCAATGGTCTGGGACCCGATCGCGGTCGCCGGGAAGTAGATCGTCATCCGCGCCTCGAAGCCCGCCGTGCTGGCGGGGGCGAGCTCGGCGAAGGCGCCCTTTTCCTCGACCCGGATGCGACGCAGCACTTCGATCACCGGGGCGGGGGCCTGGTGGGTCACGGTGCCGGCGCAATCGATCAGGAAGACGAAGGGCGCGGCGGAGCCATCGAGGATCGGCACTTCGGCGCCGTCCAACTCAATGATCGCGTCGGTCACGCCAGTGCCGGCCAGGGCGGCCATCACATGCTCGACAGTGCCGATGCGGGCATGCGGCGCGTCTTCCGCCACCAGTGCGGTGCACAGACGCGTATCGGCGACGCGGTCGAAGCGCGCGGGAATATCGATATCGAGGTCGGAGCGGCGGAACACGATCCCCGCGCCGATCGGCGCGGGGCGCAGGGTCAGCGAAACGCGGCGGCCGCTATGCAGGCCGATGCCGACGCAGCCGATCGCGGTCTTCAGCGTCTTGCGACGGGCCCTGTCGATCGGAAGAAAGCCATCCATGCGTCATCGCCCCTGGTTACGCCATGTGCCCCGGCCACCCCAAGTGACCAGCGCCCCGACGTGCCCCCCGAAATTTGCCGTGCCGCCGCCATACCGCGGTGCCCGGGCGGGAATGCCAGGAAACGGCGCCCCAATACCTTCATGCCAGCCCCAATGGCAGAACGCCATTCAAGCCTTGTTTCACGGTATTACGCCATAACGTGTTGAAATTAGGGCATTGCTGCGTGGCAGCAATGCCCTAATCCAGCCTTAATTACTCTGACGGCGCAGGAAGGTCGGGATGTCGAGCCCCATCTCATCCTGCTGCGTCGGGCGCGCCACCGGGCGCGGCGCTGCCGCCGGTTCCATCCGCTGCGTCGCCACCGGCGCGGGGGCCGGGGCGGCCTCCGGCACGTCGCGACGCATCAGGCCGGTGGCGCGGCGGAACAGATTGTTCAGCCCACCCGTGCTCGGCGGGGCGACAACCGGCGCCATGGGGCGTGGCGGCACCGCCATCCGGGGAGCGGGTTCCGCCACCTGGCTGAGCACCACAGGCGCCTCGGGCGCCGCCTCGACAGGTGCCGCGTATTGGGGGGCGGCCGGTGCCGCATAGGCCTGCACCGGGCGCAGCGCGGTCGGCGGAGCGGACGGCGCCGCCCCTTGGGTCGCCATACGCTGCGGCGTGAAGCCGGTTTGCGTGCGAACCGGGGGCTGCTGCGGGGCGTGGGACGCGGCCACCGCATGAACCGCGCCGCCGCCGCCCATCGCCACCAGCTTCGGGCGTTCCGCTTCCCGCGCTTCCCGTGCATCGATGCCGGTGGCGACGACGGACACGCGCAGGCGGCCGTTCATCCCCTCATCCACCGAGGAGCCAAAGATGATGTTCGCGTCCTCGTCCACTTCCTTGCGGATGCGGTTCGCGGCCTCGTCCACCTCGAACAGCGTCATGTCGTAGCCGCCGGTGATGTTGATCAGCACGCCGCGCGCGCCGCGCATGGAGGTATCCTCCAGCAGCGGGTTGCTGATGGCGGCCTCCGCGGCCTTCACGGCGCGGTCCTCGCCCTCGGCCTCGCCGGTGCCCATCATCGCCTTGCCCATCTCCGCCATCACGGTGCGGATATCGGCGAAGTCGAGGTTCACCAGGCCCGGATTGACCATCAGGTCGGTCACGCCGCGCACGCCCATGTAGAGAACGTTGTCGGCCATCTTGAAGGCTTCGGCGAAGGTCGTCCGCTCATTTGCCAGGCGGAACAGGTTCTGGTTCGGGATGACGATCAGCGTATCCACGAACTGCTGCAATTCCTCGATGCCGGCTTCGGCGGACTTCTTCCGCTTCGGCCCCTCGAAGTCGAACGGCTTGGTGACCACGCCGACGGTCAGGATGCCGCGTTCGCGGGCCATGCGCGCGATGACCGGCGCCGCACCCGTGCCCGTGCCGCCGCCCATGCCCGCGGTGACGAACACCATATGGCTGCCATCGAGGTGCCGCGCGAGTTCCTCGGTCGCTTCCTCCGCCGCCGCGCGGCCGATCTCCGGCTTCGCGCCGGCGCCCAGGCCCTGCGTCAGATGCGGGCCAAGCTGCACGCGGCGATCGGCCTTGCTGTGGACGAGCGATTGCGCATCCGTATTGGCGACGAGAAATTCGACACCGTCGAGGCCCATCGAGACCATGTTGTTCACGGCATTGGTGCCGCCGCCGCCGACGCCGATGACGGTGATGCGCGGGCTGAAATCGGTGTGCTGGTGAAGCGGGATGGTCAGGTTCAGGGTCATGGTTGGGGGGCCTTTCCTGGAAACTCAGCCTTGGGCGCTGGCGGGATTGTGGGTGTGGGGGGAAGCGGCGGGATCATCAGAGGCGATCCCGCAGCCATTCGTAGAGGCGCCGGCCCACCCCTTGGGGGCGGTCCAGGCCGGGAGCGATATCGACGACGGGGCGGCCTTCGCCGGCGCCCCAGGCAAGCAGCCCGATGGCGGTGGCGAAGGGCGGGCCGCCGGCGGTGTCGGGCAGGCCGCGCACAGTGCGCGGACGGCCGATTCGAACCTGTCGGTCGAGGATACGCGCCGCGAGTTCGCGCGCGCCGATCATCTGGCTGGCGCCACCAGTCAGCACGACGCGGGAGCCGGCTTCCTTCGCAACGCCCGCCTGTTCCAGGCGTTCACGCACGAATTCGAAGGTCTCCTCCAGCCGGGGGCGGATGATGTTGACGATCATCGCGCGCGGCACGCGAGCGATATGGTCCTCATCTTCCCCCACCAGCGGTACCGGCAGCATCTCCCGCTCATCGTCAGCGGAGGCGAGCGCGCCGCCATGCAGGGTCTTCAGGCGTTCCGCATGGCTGATCGGGGTGGACAGCACGCGGGCCAGGTCGTTCGTTACCTGCCAGCCACCCACCGGGATCTGCGCCGTGTGGATCAACTGGCCTTCGCTGAACACGGCGATGGAGGTGGTGCCGCCACCCATGTCGATCAGCGTTGCGCCGATCCGCTTCTCATCCTCCACCAGCGTGGCGAGGCCGGATGCGAGGGGCGCGGAGACGAGTTCTTCCACCTCGAGGTCGCAGCGTCCGAGGCAGGCGCCGAGATTGCGCAGCGCGGCTTGCGACGCATCCACCAGATGCACCCGCGCGCCGAGCGTGTCGCAGATCATGCCGCGCGGGTCTTCGACACCCGGCGTGGCATCCACGGTGAAGGAAACGGGCGCGCCGTGCACCGTCTCCCGCCCATCTTCCAGGCCGCGGCGGCGGCCTTCGGCGAGGATGGCGCGCAAATCCGCATCCGTCACCGCACGGCCGTTGATGGGCCATTGCACATGCAGCAGCCGGCTGTCCGGCTGGCCACAGGACAGGTTGACGATAGCGCCGGAAAGCCGCGTATCCGACATTTCCTCCGCCTGGCCGACAGCGGCGCGAATGGCGCGTTCCGCTTCCTCCAGGTCGATGATGGAACCCCCCTTCACGCCGCGCCCGCGCTGCCAGCCGAAGCCCAGCACACGGGGTTCGCCATCGCTTTCGATGCGGGCGATCAGGCAGACCACCTTCGTGGTGCCGATGTCGAGCACGCCGAACGGCCCGCTGCGGGCGCCACGGCGGCGCTTTTCCTGGGGCGGGTCGATGCCGGCGGGAAGGCGGGACAGGGCGTTCATCCGCGCGTGCTCGCCGTGTTGCGGCGCGGTGCATGCGCCGGCTGTTCACTGGGCGCGGGCTGGCGCACCACCAGGCGGTCCGGCAGCCGCATGTCGATGGCGACCACCGGGCGATCCAGCAACCCGTGGCGGGACTGCAACTCGGCCAGGCGGTTCAGGGCCGGTGCTTCCTGGCCCTCCGGCAGCAGCACATCGGTGCCGTTGTGCAGCCGCAGGTTCCAGCGCCGTTCGCCCACGCGCACCATGGCCTGGGTGCGCTCCAGCACGTTGCGATGCGCCTGCAGCAGCTCATACAGCGCGCCCGCATGCCGGTCCGCCCCCGCACCGACCACAAGCGGCAGCGGGCCGAAGGCATCCAGCGTTTCCGTCGCGACCACGCGGCCGTCGCGGTCGATCACGGAAAAGCGCCCCTGGTGCTGCCAGATGGCGAAGGGCGTGCGCTCCGTCAGCCGCACGAGGATGGTGGCGGGCAGGCGGCGTTCAACATGCGCGGCCTCGACCCAGGCGATGGTCTCAAGCCGCGATTTCGCGTCTTCCGGGGAGAAGGACAGCAGCGGGTCGCCGCGCTGCGCGCCGATGGCGGCGCGGATCAGGTCGGGCGGCGTGTTGCGCCGCCCTTCCACCACCACCTCCCGCACTTCGAGCCCGGCCGAGAGGCCGATCTCCCCCGCATTCGCGACAATCGCGCGCATCCGCCCCGCGGGGTCGGCCGCATAGACGGCGTAGCCCAGGCTTCCCAACAGCCCGAATGCGATCACGCCCAGCGCGAAGGGCTTGGTCAGCCCGCGTCGCCGCTTCAGCCACAGCTTCAGCTTGCTCGGCCGGTCCGGCTCTCGCCTCGGCGTTCGGGATACCGGTGGGCGGGATGCAGGCGCGCGGGAGATGGGATTACGGGCCATGACGCGCCTCCCTCACCATCCAGGCGCAGAGATCGGGGAAGGGGATGCCGACATGGGCCGCCTGTTCCGGCACCAGGGAAGTCCGGGTCATCCCAGGCTGGGTGTTCACTTCCAGCAGATAGAGCAGCCCCGGCTCCCCCGCCGTGTCGTCATAACGAAGATCGGCGCGGGACACGCCACGGCAGCCCAGCGCCTGATGCGCCTGCACCGCGATACGCATCGCCTGTTCCCGCACGGCGGGATGCACCGGCGCCGGCAGCGTGTGGTGGCTGCCGCCATCGGCGTATTTCGCGTCGTAGTCGTAGAAGACGTTCCCGGTGGCGATCTCCGTCACTTCCAGCGGCCGGTCGCCCATCACGGCCACGGTCAGTTCCCGCCCGGGAATGAACGCTTCCGCCATGATCCGCCGGTCGAACTTCCAGGCCTGGGCGATCGCTGCGCGGCGGTTGTCGCCTTCGCGCAGGATGGAGACTCCGACGGAGGAGCCTTCATTGACCGGCTTCACGACATAGGGGCGCGGCAGCGGGTCCGCTGCTTCCAGTTCCTCCGGCGTGACGATGCGGCCCTGCGCCACCGGCAGGCCGGCCGCGGCGAAGGCGGCCTTGGAGGCGGCCTTGTCCATCGCGAGGGAGGAGGCGCGGACGCCGGAATGGGTATAGGGCAGGCCCATCCAGTCCAGCACGCCCTGGATGCAGCCATCTTCCCCGAAGCGACCATGCAGGGCGTTGAAGACGACATCGGGCTTCGCCGCCTGCAACGCCGCGATCACCGCGCCGCGGTCGGGCCCGACCTCGATCGCCGTCACCGCGAAGCCTGCGGCGCGCAGGGCGCTGACGACCTGCGCGCCGGTCGCGAGGCTGACTTCCCGCTCCGCGGAGACACCGCCATGGAGCACGGCGACGTGCACGCTCATGCCGCGTCCTCCCCGATCCGCTTGATTTCCCATTCCAGGGAAATGCCGGATCGCTGCAGCACCCGGGCGCGCACTTCCTCGCCCAGCCCTTCGATATCGGCGGCGGTGGCGTCACCGGTGTTGAGCAGGAAATTCGTGTGCTTCTCGCTGACCTGCGCCCCCCCGCGCGTGAGGCCGCGGCAGCCCGCCGCATCGACCAGCGCCCAGGCCTTGGCGCCTGGCGGGTTCTTGAAGGTGGAACCGCCGGTGCGGGCGCGGACCGGCTGGGTCGCTTCCCGCGCCGCGCGGATTTCCGCCATGCGCCCCGCGATCGCCGCCTGCTGCCCAGGTGTTGCGCGGAAGCGGGCGCGCACGACGATGCCGCGTTCCGGCAGATGCGCGCGGCGATAGTCGAAGCGAAAGGCGCTGGCATCGAGCCGTTCGAGGCCCAGCGGCGTCGCCACCTCGGCCCAGTCGAGAACGTCCTTCACCTCGGTGCCATAGGCGCCCGCATTCATCGCCACCGCGCCGCCGACGGCCCCCGGGATGCCGGAGAGGAATTCGAGGCCGGTGATCCCCGCCGACGCGGCATGCTCCGCCACCACCGCATCGAGCGCCGCGGCGCCGGCGATGATGCCATCGCCGTCGATCTCCACGGCCCCGAAAGCCCGGCCGGCGAGGCGCAGCACCACGCCGCGCACGCCGCCATCGCGGATGATCAGGTTGGACGCCGCGCCGATGACGGTCAGCGGCATCGTCGCCGGCAGGTCGCGCAGCAGCAGCAGCAGGTCCTCGACATCGGCCGGACGCACCAGCCATTCCGCCGGCCCGCCGACGCGGAACCAGGTGAAGGGCGCGAGCGGCACGCCGGCTTCCACCCGCCCACGCAATGGCGGCAGGGTCGCGTGATGGCGCGGATCGGCCATGGCCGTCACTTGCTGCCTCCGGCGGCACGAGGGCGGGTGCGGGACTGCAGCGCGGTCAGTTGATCGGGCAGCGCATGCGCCCAGTTCGTGATGTTGCCGGCGCCGAGGCAGATGACGTAGTCGCCCGACCGCGCGATGGCGTTCACCATTTCCGCCAGGCTGTCGGGGCTGGGCAGGGGGACGACGCTGCGATGCCCCCGCGCGCGCAGCCCATCCACCAGCGCATCGCGATCGACGCCCGGAATGGGCTGTTCGCCCGCCGCATAGACATCGGCCACGATCACCGTGCCGGCGTCGTTCATGCAGGCGCAGAATTCCTCGAACAGGGAGGCGAGGCGGCTGTAGCGATGCGGCTGCACCACCGCCACCACATCCCGCGCGCCCGCCTGCCGCGCCGCCTTCAGCACGGCGGCGATCTCGACGGGATGGTGGCCGTAATCGTCGATCACGGTGATGCCGCCGGCTTCACCCGTGCGGGTGAAGCGCCGCTTCACGCCCTTGAAGCCCATCAGCGCGGTGCGGATCGTATCCTCGTCGATGTCCATCTCCAGGCCGATGGCGACCGCCGCCAGCGCGTTCTGGACATTGTGGCTGCCGAGCATGGGCAGGCGCATTGGCTTCAGGGTCCGACTACGGCCCGTCGCACGGTCCCGGACCGCGACTTCGAAGGTCGCACCCATGCGGTCCGTGATGAGCTTCTCCGCCCGCACATCCGCCTGTGGGGAAAAGCCGTAGGTGATGATGCGGCGGTCCGACAGGCGCGGGATCATCGCCTGCACTTCCGGATGGTCCGCGCAGAGCACGGCGAAGCCATAGAAGGGGATATTGCCGACGAATTGGGCGTAGCCCTCCTTCATCGCCTCATCGGTGCCCCAGTGATCCAGGTGCTCCGGGTCCATGTTGGTGACGACGGCGCAGACGGCCGGCAGCTTCAGGAAGGACCCGTCGCTTTCATCGGCCTCCACCACCATCCAGTCACCGGAACCGAGCCGCGCATTGGTGCCATAGGCGTTGATGATGCCACCATTGATGACGGTGGGGTCGAGCTTCGCGGCTTCCAGCACGGCGGCGACCAGGCTCGTCGTCGTCGTCTTGCCGTGGGTGCCACCGATGGCAACCGCCCATTTCAGCCGCATCAGTTCCGCCAGCATCTCCGCGCGCCGCACCACCGGGATCAGCCGCGCGCGCGCGGCCTGCACCTCGGGGTTGTCGCGCTTCACCGCGGTGGACACGACGACGACCTGCGAATCCCCGAGGTTGGCCGCCGCATGCCCCACGGCCACCGGGATGCCGGCTTCGCGCAGGCGGGTGACGTTATAGCCCTCCGCGATATCGCTGCCCTGCACGCGGTAGCCGAGGTTGTGCAGCACCTCCGCGATGCCGGACATGCCGATGCCGCCGATGCCCACGAAGTGGATAGGGCCGATGGAAAGCGGAAGGGCGCGCATCAGCGGAACTCCTGCACAGTCTGGGCAGGCATGGCGTGCCGGCTGGTCAATTGCTGGATAAGGTCGGCCAGGCGCCTTGCGGCATCCGGCCTGGCGAGCCCGGAGGCGGCGGCCGCGGCGCGCGCCAGCACCGGCGGGTTGGAGAACATGGCCACCAGATGCTTCGCCAGCGTCTCCGGCGTGAAGCCGGGCTGCGGCATCAGCCAGGCGGCACCCGCGGTATCCAGCGCCTTGCCATTCGCGGTCTGGTGGTCGTCGATCGCATGCGGCAGAGGCACGAGGATGGAAGGCCGCCCGGCGCAGGCGAGCTCCGCGACGGTGGAAGCGCCGGCCCGTGCAATGACGAGATGCGCCATCGCCAGCCGCGTCGCGATATCGCCGAAGAAGGGGGACAGGTCTGCGGGGACGCCCGCGTCCCGATAGGCGGTCTCGACGCGCGGCAGGTCTTCCGCCCGCGTCTGCTGGGTGACGACGAGGCGCTGCTTCAGCCCTTCCGGCAGCAGCGCCACGGCACCCGGCACCACATCCGCGAAGATGCGCGCGCCGAGGCTGCCGCCCAGCACCAGCAGGCGGATCACGCCATCCTCAGTCAGCGCGGCGTAACCCTGATGCGCCAGCGCCGCCAGCGCCGGCCGCACCGGGTTGCCCACGACCTGGGCATTGGCCGAATTCGGCACCTTGGCCGTATCGGCGACGGATAGCGCCAACAGATCGGCCCCCGGCGCCAGCAGTCGGTTCGCGCGGCCCAGCACCGCATTCTGTTCATGCAGCGCCGTCACTGGCCGGCGCCCGCGCGGCAGCAGACGGGCTGCGATCAGCGGCGGCACCGAGGGATAGCCGCCGAAGCCCACCACCGCCGCCGCATCCAGGCGGTTCAGCAGGGCGCGCGCTTCCAGCGTGCCCGCCGCCAGCGCCAGCGCGCCACGCGCTGCGCCACGAAGGCCACGGCCGGCGAGGCCGGAGCCCTTCAGCACGAAGCGCTCGGCATTCCCGAAGGCCGGGCTTTCGTATGCGGCGCTGCGCGCATCGGTCATCAGTGCGATGCGTTCCCCACGCGCCACCAACTCAGCGGCCAGCGCCTCGGCAGGGAAAAGATGGCCGCCGGTTCCGCCGGCGGCGATGACGATGGGGCGCACCGCGGGGCCTCTCATCGTTCTTCCTCGGCACGGGACAGGCGGCGGCGCGTCAGCGCCAACAGCATGCCCATGCCGAGCGCGATGGCGATCACCGAGGAGCCGCCATAGGACACGAAAGGCAGCGTCATGCCCTTGGTCGGGATTAGGTGCAGCGACGACGCCATGTTGACGAAGGCCTGCAGGCCGAACTGCGTCAGCAACCCGGCCGAGGCCAGCACCACGAACAGGTCCGTCTCGCCCATCAGGCGGAACAGCCCGCGCACGACGACGAAGGCGAAAAGCCCCAGCAGCAGCAGGCAGACGACGAGGCCGAATTCCTCCCCCGCCACGGCGAAGACAAAGTCCGCATGCGCGTCGGGCAGCACGTTCTTCACGCGGCCTTCGCCGGGGCCACGCCCGAGCAGCCCGCCATTGCCGAAGGCTTCCAGCGCCACCGTGACCTGGTAGTTGTCGCCCGCCGCGGGGTCGAGGAAGCGGTGCACGCGCGACTGCACATGCGGGAACAGAAGATAGGCTGCCCCGGCCCCGGCCACGCCGAGCATGCCGACCAGGGCCACGAAGAACAGGTTCAGCCCGGCCACGAAGAACTGGGCGAAGAACACCGCCGTGACGACCAACAGCATGCCGATATCCGGCTGGCCCTTCAGCAGGCCGGCGATGAAGATGTAGAGCCCGATCGCCATCAAGGTGGCGCCCCAGCGGCCGTTCAGCTTGCCCTCCGCGATCAGCCAGGCGGCGATCACGGCAAAGCAGGGCTTCAGGAATTCCGAAGGCTGCAAGGACCCGATTCCGGGCAGCGCCAGCCAGCGCCGCGCGCCCTTGATTTCCACCCCGATCGCCAGTGTCAGGATCACCATCCCGATGGCACCCGCGAGGCCGAGCCAGGCGAGCATGCGTACCTGCTTCACGCTGAGCATCGAGACGGCGACGAGCACCGAGGCGGCCAGGGCGAGGTAGAAGATCTGGCGCAGGAAGAACATGTTGCGAGAGGACGCGCCGATGCGCTCGGCCACCGCCGGGCTCGCGGCCAGCATCATCACATAGCCGAAGCCGATCAGCGCGAGCAGCGCCGCCAGAGTCCAGCGATCAACCGTCCACCACCAGCGGCCAAGGGTCGAAGTATCGGCGCGAGAGACCTGGATCATGCGGCCTGCCCTTTCGCCCAGATTTGTTGCGCCAGCACCCGGAACCGGTCGCCACGCGCGTCGAAGCCGGTGAACTGGTCCCAGGAGGCACAGGCCGGGGAAAGCAGCACGACGGGCGCACCCGCGGCCCGTGCCGCCGCCATCGCCGCCGGCACCGCCGCATCCAGCGTGCCGGCGATATCATGCGCCACGCCGTGGGCGGCGAGGGTCCGGGCCAGCACCGGCGCGTCGCGCCCGATGAGAATGGCGCGGGCGATGCGCGGGAAAAGGGGGACCAGCTCCTCGATCCCACCTTCCTTGGCGGTGCCGCCGGCAATCCAGACCACCCGGTCATAGGAGGCGAGGGCGCGCGCCGCGCTGTCCGTATTCGTGGCCTTGCTGTCATTCACGAACAGCACGCCATCGACGGTGGCGACCCGTTCCTGCCGATGCGCCAGGCCAGGGAAGCTGAGGAGCCCGGCGGCGATGCTCCCCCGCGCCACGCCGCATTCCAGCGCGACCGCCGCGGCGGCCGCCGCATTCTGCGCGTTGTGCGGCCCCGGCAGGGCGATCGCGCCACGCAAATCGGCGACGTCCCCCGCCGCGTCCCGCAGCATCGGTCCATCCGCCCAGATTCCGCCCACGACCGGGTGATGACCCGAAATTCCGACCATACGGGCGGCCACCGCGCGGCCCATATTTGTGGATAACGGATCGTCCTGCCCGACCACGGCAAGCGCCCCACGCCCCTGCCGGGCGAAGACATTCGCCTTCGCAGCGGCATAGCCGTCCATGTTCCCATGGCGGTCGAGATGATCGGGGCTGAGGTTCAACATCACTGCGATATTGAAGCCGACGGTCGCGATTCGCTCCAACATGTAGGACGACATTTCGAGGGTATAGGTGCCCTCCGACCCCAACATGTTGAGTCCGAGGGCCGGGGGGCCGAGGTTGCCGCCCACCTCTGCCGGCATCCCTGCCGCTGTCAGAAGGTGGTGCACCAGGGCCGTGGTGGTGGACTTCCCGTTGGTGCCGGTGATGCCGATGAAGCGCGCCTCGCTGCCTGCCGCGCGCACGGCCCGGAACAGGTATTCGACGTCGCACAGGATGGGCCGCCCGGCGTCCCGCGCGCTGGTCGCGGCTGGGTGCGGGTGCGGCAGCAGGTGCGGAATCCCGGGGGAGAGCAGCAGTGCATCCTGCGTGAAGGGTCCCGCGGCGGGGTCCCGTAGCGTGAAGCCAGCGCGTTCCGCCGCTTCCCGCGCCGGGGCGCGGTCATCCCAGCAGGTCACCTCCGCCCCCCATTCGGCCAGCCGCGCGGCGGCCGGCAACCCGGCCTTGCCGAGCCCGACTACGGCGATGCGCTCTCCGGCGAAGGGGGCGAAGTTGGTCATCGGATCTTCAAGGTGCTCAGCCCGACCAGCGCCAGCACCATGGCGATGATCCAGAAGCGGATGACGATGGTGGGTTCCGCCCAGCCCTTCTTCTCGAAGTGGTGGTGAAGTGGCGCCATCAGGAACACGCGCTGGCCGGTGCGCTTGAACCAGAAGACCTGGATGATGACGGACAGCGTTTCCACCACGAACAGGCCACCGACGATGGCCAGCACGATCTCGTGCTTCGTCGCCACCGCGATGGCGCCCAGCGCGCCACCCAGGGCGAGCGAGCCGGTATCGCCCATGAACACCGCCGCCGGCGGCGCATTGAACCACAGGAAGCCGAGGCTGGCGCCGATCAGCGCCGAGCAGAACACGGCGAGTTCACCAGCACCCGGCACGGCGTGCAGTTGCAGGTAGTCCGCGAAGATGCGGTTGCCGACGAGGTAGGCGATCAGCGCGAAGACCCCGGCGGCGATCATCACCGGCACAATCGCCAGCCCGTCCAGCCCATCCGTCAGGTTCACGGCGTTGGAGGCACCCATCATCACCAGCATCGCCAACAGCGGGAAGACGAAGCCGAAGGGGACCAGCAGTTCCTTGAAGAAGGGCAGGGCGAGCTTGTCGGCCAGCGCGCCCGGCATCAACCAGGCGATCCACACCGCCGCCACAAGGCCGATGGCCGCCTGGGCCACCAGCTTCTGGCGGCCGGAGACGCCCTTGGTGTTCCGCTTCGTCACCTTCAGCCAGTCATCGGCGAAGCCCAGCGCGCCATAGCCCAGCGTCACCATCAGCACGGCCCAGACATAGCCGTTGCGCAAATCCGCCCAGAGCAGGGTGGAGACGGTCAGCGCCAGCAGGATCAGCACGCCGCCCATGGTGGGCGTGCCCTTCTTCGTCAGCAGGTGGCTCTGCGGTCCATCCTCGCGGATCGGCTGGCCGCCGTTCTGCGTGGCGCGCAGGAAGCGGATGATCGTGGGACCGAGGGCGAGGGCGACGAACAACGCCGTCATGCACGCTGCACCGGCCCGGAAGGTCGTGTAGCGGATCAGGTTGAACAGGATGAACTCGTCGGCGAGCGGCGAGAGCAGGTTGAAGATCATCGGGGCACACTTTCAGTCAGCGCCTGCACCACGGTCTTCATGCCCGTGGCGAGGCTGCCTTTGACAAGCACGGCATCCCCGTCCCGCAGCGCCGCGGCGACCAGGGGGGCGAGTTCGGTGGAGGTGGCGGTCCAGATCGCCTGGGCGGCGGCGGGATGGGTTCCCGGGATCGCCGCCAGCGCGTGACGCATCAGCGGCCCGCAGGCAAAGACCAGGTCCGCGGCGGCGGCGATGGGCTGGGCGAGGGCGGCGTGTTCGCCTTCAGCGAAATCGCCGAGTTCCCCCATCTGCCCGAGCACGGCGATGCGCCGGCGCGCCGGCAGCAGCCGCAGCAGCGCGAGTGCCGCGCGCATCGACGGCGGCTGGCCGTTATAGGCCTCGTCCAGCAAGGTCGCGGTGCCGCCATCCGGCGTGGCGATGCGGCGCCGATCACCGCGGCCGGCCAGCGCCCGGAACCCGGCCAGGCTCTCCGCCGCGCGGGCGACATCGAGGCCGAGCGCGGAGACCGCGGCCAGTGCCGCCATCGCATTGCGCGCCATATGCAGGCCCGGGGTGCCAAGCCGGAAGCGCAGCACCTGGCCGCCGGCTGCGGCCGTGATGTCGGTGCCCTCGGCGTCCGGCGCCAGGGCGGTGGCGCACACATCGCCGCCATCCCCGAAGGTCACCAGCCGGGCATC
>CANJXD010000073.1 GCA_947478535.1 Acetobacteraceae bacterium | reverse complement strand
CGCCTTCCGGCCGGCGCGGCGCACGGCCGTCAATGCCTTCCTGATCCGCCATGGCAGCCGCATCGCGCTGGTCGATGCGGGGTTGGGGGAGGGCGTGAAGGATACGGTGGGCTTCCTGCCGGCGCAGCTCGCCGCGGCGGGCGTCGCGCCGGAGGCCGTGGACACGCTGCTGATGACGCATCTGCATCGCGACCACTGGGGTGGCATCACCACACCCGCCGGCACCTGCTGCTTTCCCAACGCGAATCTGCACGTCCATGCCGATGAAATCGCTTATGTCGATGACGATGCCGCCATGGCCCGCATCGCCGAAGCCGGGACGCGGCAATCCGTCTTCATCGAGGGGCGCAAGCGCCTCGCCCCCTATCGCAGCCGGATGGAGCGCTACACGGACGGGGAGGTCTTCCCCGGCGTTACCGCTGTGCCGCTGCCTGGGCACACGCCGGGGCATAGCGGCTTCCTGGTGGCCTCCGGCGGTAAGGCGCTGCTGATCTGGGGGGATATCGTGCATGTGCCGGAAGTGCAGGTGGCGCGCCCCGAGGTGACGATGAAGGTGGATAGCGACCCCGCGCAGGCCATCGCCACCCGCCGGCGCATTTTCGACCAGGTCGCGACGGACCGGCTCGCGATTGCCGGAATGCATCTGCACTTCCCCTCCTTCGCGCATCTGGCACGGGACGGCGCTGGCTATCGCCTGGTGCCGGATGCCTGGACCCATGACCTCGACGGAGATACGCCATGATGCGCTTCATCGACCTCGACGGCGCCGCGCTGCGCTATGAACTGGCGGGGGACCAGGGGCCGGTCCTGCTGCTGCTGCATGAGATGGGCGGCAGCCTGGAAAGCTGGGATTTCATGGTGCCGATGCTGACGCGCACCTGCCGCGTGCTCCGCTATGACCAGCGCGGCGCCGGGCTTTCGGAGAAGCCGCGCGCGCCGCTGGTGATGGCCGATCAAGGGCGGGATGCGGTGGCGCTGATGGATGCCGTGGGCATCACGGCACCCGTCATCGTCATCGGCATGGCCGTGGGCGGCGCGCTGGCGCTGCATCTGGCCGGGGCGCATCCCACGCGGGTGCGCGGCGCCGTCGTTTCCTCCCCGGCGACGGGTGTCGAGGGCGCGGGGCGGGATGCGCTGCTGGCGCGGGCCACGGAGATGGAGACGAAGGGCGCGCGCGCCGTCGTCGATACCGGGCTCGCCACCAGCTATCCGCCGGCGATGCGCGGCGATGCCGCGCGTTTCGCGCATTGCCGCGCCAGCCGCCTCGCCGTCGATCCCGCGGGTCAGGCGGCGACGGCGCGGATGCTGGCGGGGCTCGACATGCGTGCGGACCTCGCGGCGATACGCTGCCCCGTGCTGGTGCTGGCCGCGAAGCATGACCTCACTCGCCCACCCCCGCGCGTGAAGCCGGTGGCGGAGGCGATTGCCGGCGCCGAGTTCCGGGAAGTGGAAAGCGGCCACTTCATGGCCATCCAGACCCCGGAGCTGATGGCCGAGGCCGTGCTCGGCTTCGTGGCGACGCTGGCGTAGGACTACCCCGCCGAGCGCACCAGCCGGCCCGGACGGGCGCCCGTCTCCTGCCCGCGTTCCATGATCGGCACGCCGGAGACGAGCGTCATGTCATAGCCGTCGACGCGCTGGACGAGTCGGCGGCCGCCGGCGGGAAGATCGTAGATCATCTCGGGGTGATGCAGGCGGAGCGCCGGGAAGTCGATCACGTTGATGTCGGCCTTGAGGCCGGGGGCCAGGCGGCCGCGATCGTGGAAGCCGAAGAAATCGGCGGTGCCGCTGGTCTGCCGCTGGATGACGAATTCGAGCGGCAGGCCTTCGCCCCGGCTGCGGTCCCGCGCCCAATGCGTCAGGCCGAAGCTGGGCATGGAGGCATCGCAGATCACGCCGCAATGCGCGCCGCCATCGGACAGGCCGACCACGGTATGCGGGTCCTGCAACAGGCCGCGCAGGCGATTGAAATCGCCGCCGACATAGTTGACGACGGGGAAATACAGCATCCGCCCGCCATCCTCGCCCGTGAGGTAGTCGTAGCAGAAGGCGCTCGGGTCCTGCCCGGCGGCGGCGGCCATGGCGGCCATGCTGCGCTCCGGCGGCGGCTCGTAATCGGGCGGGTCGCCGAGGGCGAACATCTGGTCCCAGCGCGTGGCAATCTGGCGCGACAGCGGCGGCACCACATGCATCAGCCGCGCCGAGGCTTCCTCCGCCAGGATGGTCGCCCGGACCGCCGGCTCCCGCAGTTTTGCCAGTTGCTCGGCGGGCGGCAGATGCGCGAACTGATGAAAGCTTTCCCGCAGGGCGAAGGGGTTGAGCGAGGTGGTCAGGCCGAGGATCAGCCCCACCGGGCGGGAGGCGACCTGGGCGGCGAGCGGCAGGCCATCCGCGCGCGCGGCGCGGACATGGCCGAGCAGGCGTTGCAGGCGGCTGGGATCGGCGTTCCGATCCGTCAGCAGGAACCACACGGGGCGGCCGGTGCTGGCGGCCACTTCGCGCAGCCATTTGAACTCGGCGACCTCATCCTCGAAATCGCTGAGCATGCCGAAGGTGCCGCGGCCGGAGCGGCCGATGGCGCGGCCGATGGCGAGCAATTCGCGGTCCTCGGCGTAGCGGGCGGGCACGAGGTCCCCGGTCGGCGTCTTGTGCTGGTCCGTGCGGCTGGTGGTGAAGCCGAAGGCGCCGGCGCGCAGCGCCTCCTCCGTCAGCGTCGCCATCTGGGCGATATCGGCCTCCGTCGCGGCTTCCCGGTTCAACCCGCGATCGCCCATGACGAAGACGCGCAGCGGGTGGTGCGCGACCTGGGCGGCGACATCAATGGTGCGCGGCAGGCGGTCCAGCGCATCGAGGTATTCGGGGAAGCTTTCCCAATCCCATTGCAGGCCCTCGGCGAGGGTGATCCCGGGGATGTCCTCCACCCCTTCCATCAGATCGATCAGCGCCTGGTGATCGCGTTTGCGCACGGGGGCGAAGCCGACACCGCAATTGCCGAACAGGATGGTGGTCGCGCCATGCCAGACGGAGGGGGCGAGCACGGGGTCCCAGGTGGCCTGGCCATCGTAGTGCGTGTGCACATCGACCCAGCCTGGTGCGACAAGCCGGCCTTCCGCCTGCACTTCGCGTTTGCCGGGGCCGGCCTTGCCGCCGACCTGCGCGATCCGGTCACCATCGATCGCGACATCGCCCGTGAAGCGGGCGGCGCCCGTGCCGTCCACGATGGTGCCGCCACGGATGACCACGTCGTGCATGATAGCTCCTTGCCAAGTCTGAACTTGTCCGGACAATGGCGGACAGGCACGATGAAGGCAACGCCGTCATGGCCGGGGGCGGGCTTGCGCCTCGCGCATGAAGTGGCACCAATGCGTCACGGGTGAGACGAGGGGAAAGACGATGGCGATTGATCGGCGGGATGTGCTGCTGGGTTCCATGTCGCTGGCCGCGGGCAGCGCGCTGAACGCGCCCTCCGTGCTGGCGCAGCGCGCCGGCCGCACGCTGCTGCTGGCAGCCCCCGGCGCGCCGGAAGGCTTCGATGGCGATGCGCTGCGCCCCGGCACGCAGGAAAGCGTGGTTCAGGTGTATGAGGGGCTGACGCGCTACGGCCGCGTGATGCGCGATGGCCGGCCCTATCTCAACCCCGATGTGATCGAGGGGCATCTGGCGGAAAGCTGGACCAATTCGCCCGATGGCAAGAGCTGGGTCTTCAAGCTGCGCCAGGGCGTGAAATCCTTCTACGGCAATGAACTGACCGCGGCCGATGTCGAATGGGGCTGGGCCAAGTCCTTCGCGCAGCGCCGCACCGGCGCCTTCATCGCCAATGTCTCCAACGTCAGCGCCGTGAAGGCGCTGTCCCGCTACGAGGTGGAATTCACGCTCTCGGCACCGAGCATGATCCTGCTGTCCGCGCTCACGCTCTATCTGCCGGCGGTCTACGATTCGACCGAGGTGAAGAAGCATGCGACGCCCGAGGACCCCTGGGCGCTGAAATGGATGGAGACGAATACGGCGGGCTTTGGCGCCTATCACCTCGAATCCGTGCGGGCGGGCGAGCAGGCGGTGTTCGTGGCGAATCCCAACTACTTCCGGGCGCAGCCCTATTTCCAGCGCGTCGTCTATCGCGCCGTGCCCTCCGCCGCCTCCCGCATCACCCTGCTGCGCAGCGGCCAGGTGCAATGGATCCATCGCCCCTTCCTGCAACAGGTGGCGGAACTGCGCAGCGACCGGCGTGTGAAGGCTCAGGACAGCTTCGGGCGGACCATCTCCTCCGTCCGCATGAACCTGAATTTCAAGCCTTTCGACGACAAGCTCGTGCGTCAGGCCTTCAACTACGCCGTGGACAAGCAGGCGCTGACACAGGGCGTGTTCTTCGGCCTGGCGGAACCCGCGCGCAGCATCGTGCCGCCGATCGTCGCCGGCTATGATCCCAGCTTCTTCAGCTATGACTATGATCCCGTGAAGGCGCGGGCCTTGCTGGCGCAGGCGAATTTCGATTTCAACCAGCAGATCGACATCCTCTATTCCCAGATCTTCAACTGGGAGGAGCCGATGTCGATCCAGGTGGCATCGCAGTTGCAGGCGGTTGGGGTGAAGGCCCGCGCCGTGCGGATCAGCGACAGCGACATGCGGGCGCGGGGCGCGCCGAACCGGCAGGACATGCCGATCTTTTCGTTCGAGGACGGGCCGATCGTGCTCGACCCCGTCTATTGCACCTTCCTGCTCGCGCATTCGCAGGGCGTGTCCAACCGCGCGCGCTTCGCCAATCCGCGCATGGATGCGCTGATTGATGAGGCGCGGCAGACGCTGGATGTGCCGCGCCGGAACACGCTGATGCGCCAGGCACAGCAATTGTGGATGGACGAAGCGCCGTGGATCGTCACGGTCTATCCGACCGTGTGGGAAGCGATGGCCGGCAATATCAGCGGCTGGTGTCCGTATCCGGATGAGCATGAGCGCTGGTACGACCTGAAGGTGGATTGAAACACGCATGCCCATCGGGCGTATGCTGCTGCGGCGCCTGGTGCTGGTGGTGCCCCTGTTGTTCGTGATCCTGTTCGGCACCTTCATGCTGGTGCGGATCAGCGGGCAGGACCCGGTGGGGCTGCTCGCCGGCCCCACCGCTTCGGTGCAGGAGATCGAACTCGTGCGCGCCTCGCTCGCGCTCGACCAGCCGGTCTGGGTGCAGTTCGGCGTCTATCTCGGCAAGGTGGTGCGGGGCGATCTTGGCGCGTCCTGGATCAGCAACCGGCCGGTGCTGACGGAGTTGCTGGACCGCGCGCCGGCGACGCTGGAACTGCTGCTGTGGGGCGTGCTGATCGGCGCGGGCATCGGCATTCCCGCGGGGTTGCGCGCGGCCTTCAAGCCGGATGGCACCTTCGACCAGATGAGCCGCTTCTTCTCCCTGCTCGGGTTTTCCGTGCCGACCTATTGGCTCGGCCTGATCATGCTCTTCGTCTTTTTCTACCTGCTGGAATGGGCGCCGCCGGGGATGGGGCGGCTGAGCCTGTTCCTCGATCCGCCGCCGCGCGTTACCGGCAGCTATCTGATCGACGGGCTGATCGCGGCGGATTGGGAACTGGCGGGAAGCGCCTTCGGGCAGTTGGTGCTGCCGGTGATCTGCGTGGCGATCATCGCCGCCGCACCGATCATCAAGCAGACGCGTGCCATCGCGCTGGATGTGCTGGGGAGCGATTATATCCGCTACGCCCGCGCGCAGGGCCTGCCGCCGCGGCAAGTGCGGGCGATGGCGCTGCGGAACAGCCGTACGCCGATCGTCACCTTCATCGGCACGGAGCTGACGGGCCTGGTCGGCACGACATCGCTGATCGAGTATGTCTTCGCCTGGGGCGGGCTCGGGCAATACGGGCTTTCCGCCATCATCGCCGGGGATTTCGCGGCGGTGCAGGGCTATGTGCTGATGCTGGCGCTGTTCTCCGTCCTCGTCTTCCTGGTGGTGGATGTCTTCGTCACCGCGACGGAGCCGCGCGCGGGGGCGGCGCCATGAGCGAGGCGCCCCGCTGGATGCGGCGCATCGCCGGCATTTCGCGCCGCAGCCCGACGCTCGCGGTGGGCGTGCTGATCCTGTCCGTCTTCGCGGTGATGGCGCTGACGGCGACCTGGATCGCGCCCTTCGATCCGGAGATGGCGCAGCCGCGCAATGTGCTGGCGGCGCCGGGGGGGGCGCATGTCTTCGGCACCGATGGCAATGGGATGGATGTGTTCAGCCGCGTCCTGGCCGGTGCGCGCTGGGCCTTCGGCATCGCCATCCCGGCGGTGATCGTGGGCCTGCTCGCGGGCGTGCCGCTTGGCCTCTATACGGGCTATCGCGGCGGCTGGTTTGATGAGATCGCGATGCGCCTGTTCGATGCGCTGCGGGTGTTTCCCTCCATCATCCTCGCACTCGCGGTGGTCGCGGCGGCGGGGCCTTCGCTGCTGAATGTGGTGCTGGTGATCGGCTTCCTCGACAGCCCGGTCTATGCCCGCGTCGTGCGGGCGGAGGTGCTGGCGCTGCGGCATTCCACCTTCGTCGAGAGCGCGGTCTCGGCCGGCAATCCCACCTGGCGCATCCTGTTCGTGCACATCCTGCCGAATGCGCTTCAGGGCGCGATGGCGCAGACGGCGGTACGCGCGGCCTGGGCGGTGCGCATCAGCGCCACGCTCGCCTTTCTCGGGGTTGGCATCCAGCCGCCGACGCCGGAATGGGGTGCGATGATCCGCCAGGGGGCGGAGTATCTCGTCACGGGGCAATGGTGGGTCGGCATCTTCCCGGGCATCGCGCTGATCGCGATGGTGCTTGGGCTCAACATGCTGGGCGATGGGTTGCAGGACCTGCTGGACCCCCGGCGGAAGGCGGCAACGCGATGACGCTGCTTCGCGTGGAGGACCTCCACACCCATTTCATCTCCCGCAACCTCGACAATGAAATCCGCACGGCGCGCGCGTTGAACGGCGTGTCCTTCACCGTCGAAGCCGGGCGCGTGCTGGGGCTGGTGGGGGAGACGGGGGCGGGGAAATCGCTGACCGCGACCTCCGTGATGGGGCTGCTGCGGCCACCGGCGAAGATCGTCGGCGGGCGGGCCTTGTTCGAGGGGCAGGACCTGCTGGCGATGCCGGATGCGGAGCTGAACGCGCTGCGGGGGCGGGATATCGCGCTGGTCGTGCAGAGCCCGAAATCCTCGCTCGATCCGCTGAGCCGCATTGGCGACCAGCTTGTCCGCATCCATCGCGCGCATCGCGGCGGTGGCGAGGCTGCGGCGCGGGACAAGGCGGTGGCGACGCTGGCCGCGCTCGGCATCCCCGACCCCGCGCGGCGGATGCGCGCCTGGCCGCATGAGCTGTCCGGCGGCATGGCGCAGCGCGTGCTGATCGCGCTGGCGCTGATCAATGAACCACGGCTGCTGATCGCGGATGAACCGACGACGGGGCTGGACGTGACGGTGCAGGCGCAGATCCTGGATCTGCTGCGGGACCGCGTGCGGCAGACCGGCATCGGCGCCATGATCATCACCCATGACCTGGGCGTGGTGGCGCATTACTGCGACGAGATGGCGGTGATGTTCGCCGGCACCATCATCGAAAGCGGGCCGGTGCGCCGCGTTTTTGCCCGGCCCGAGCACCCCTATACGCAGAGCCTGATCGCGGCGACGCCGGAACGCCTGCAACTCGGCGCGGCGCGGGTCTTTGGCGGGCCGCCGCCGAACCTCCAGGCCCTGCCGCCGGGCTGCGCCTACCAGGATCGGTGCCCGCGCGCGGGGGGGGACTGCACGGCGACGCCGCCGGCCGTGACGGTCGGCGATGGGCATGTCGCGCGCTGCCACAGGCTGGCGGCATGAGCGCGCCGGTGCTGGAGGTCGAGCACCTCGAGAAGCATTTTCCCGTCTCCCGCCACGTCACCGTGCATGCGGTGAATGGCGTGAGCTTCTCGATCGCGGAGGGTGAGACGCTCGGCGTCGTTGGCGAAAGCGGGTCCGGCAAATCCACTATTGGGCGATGCGTCGTGCGGCTGCTGAAGCCGACGGGCGGCACGGTGCGCTTCCGCGGGCGGGACATCACGAGCCTGCCAGAATCCGCCTGCCGCCCGCTGCGGGCCGATATGCAGATGGTGTTCCAGGACCCCTGGAGCGCGCTCAACCCGCGTATCCGCATCGGCGATCTGATGACGGAACCGCTGAAGCTGCACACCAAGCTTTCGGCCTCGGAACGCCATGATCGGGCGGAGGCGCTGGCGCGGCGGGTGCGGCTGACGCCGGAATTGCTGACGCGGTATCCCTCGGAGTTGTCGGGCGGGCAGTTGCAGCGCGTCTGCATCGCCCGCGCCATCGCGACGAGCCCGAAGCTGATCGTGCTGGATGAGCCCACCAGCTCACTCGACCTGTCCGTGCGCGCCGGCATCCTGGACCTGCTGGCGGAATTGAAGGCGGAAACCGGGGCGGCGATGATGTTCATCAGCCATGACCTCGGCACGGTGAAGCTGATCAGCGATCGAATCCTCGTGCTGTATCTCGGCGGTGTGGTGGAATACGCGCCTTCAGCCACCGTCTTCGCGCGGCCGGCACACCCCTATTCGCAGGCGCTGATGTCGGCGCATCTGCCGGCGGACCCGGAAGTTGTGGTGCGGCGGCATGTGCTGGAAGGGGAGATCCCCTCGCCCATCAACCTGCCGCCGGGCTGCCATTTTGCCAGCCGCTGCCCCGTCGCGGCGCCGCGTTGTGCCGTCGATGCACCGCGCCTTGAAGGCGTCGGCACCGATAACGCGCATCGCGCGGCGTGCCTGCGGATCGCGGAGGGTGCGAACCGCATTCCGGTGATGGAGGAGATGCCGCATGGATGAGGCGACGCTGAAGCGCGAGTTGCTCGCGGCCTATCACATCCTCGATGTCTTTGGGCAGAATGCCGGCATTGCCGGGCACCTGACGGCACGGCTACCGGGGGCGGAGAGCTTCTGGTGCCATGGCTACGGCCAGGGGTTCGAGGAAGTGCGCGCGGCCGATCTGCGCCACGCCGACATGCAACTGACCGTGCTGAATGGTGGGAAGATCAACCCCTCCCTCGTCATCCATACCGGGCTCTACGCGGCACGGCCGGATGTGGGCTGCGTGATCCACACGCATAGCCTGAACGCGGTGATGCTGACGGCGACGGGCAGCGAATTGCTGCCGCTGTTCCAGAGCGCGCTGATGTTCCAGGGCGATTGCGCGCTGCATGCGGAATATGGCGGCATCGTCGATACCGAGGAGACGGGGCGGGACCTGGCGCGGGCACTCGGGGCGCGCCGCGCGCTGCTGCTGGCCAACCACGGCACGCTCGTCGTCGGGCGCAATGTGCGGGAAGCCGTGCATTGCGCGATCATGCTGGACGATGCCTGCCGCATCCAGCTCGGCGCCATGGCGGCCGCGGCGGGCAAGCCGCTGGCGCTGGTGGATGACGCGACGGCGGCGGAGGCCAAGCGCTTCCTGCTGTCGGACAAGGTACTGGCGCTGCGCTGGGACCACTATCTGCGCCGCGCCATCAGCGCCAAGCCCTGGCTGGCGGCGGAATTCGCCAGCCTGGGCTGACCGCGGCGTTCAGCTCGGGTGGTTCAGCCAGCCGGGGAGAGGACGTGGATGACGCGGTTCGCGATCATGTCCTTCACCTTCGCCGCATAGGCCGCCATGTGCGGCGCGGCGGCATGGGCCTTCAGCGCCTCCGCGCTCTCCCACTTCTCGATCACCACGAAGGTGTCCGGGCCGACGGGCGTCTGGATGCGGCCCATGCCTTCCGCGTCGATGGTGGGGCCGTATTCGATGCAGCCCTGTTCGGCATGCACCGCCGGCACATTGGCGCGGAATTCCGCCAGGATGGCGTCCCGCATGCCGGGCTTGGCGGTGATCAAGGCGATGACATGGATCATGGGGCGCTTCCTTGCGTGTTGCGCCGCAGGCTAGCGAGACTGGCCGCGCCTGCCAATCAGCGCCGCACCTTCGCGACCAGGGACACCAGCGGGATGATCACCGCGCCCACCACCATGCCCACGATGCCGGAGACGACGGCGCCGCCGAGGAAGCCCGCCGCGTGTTCGGCCGCATGCATCACCCGGCCGGGCGCGGTCACGCCGAATTCTTCCGCCCCATGGATCAGGATGCCGCCACCGACCCAGACCATCGCCGCCGTGCCGACGATGCCGAGCAGCTTGAGGAAGGGTGGCATGCCCTTCACCAGCCCGCGCCCGAGGCCGCGTGACAGCATCGCCAATCCGGCGGGCAGGCGCGCCGAAGGCCCATCGGCGCGGGCCAGCGCGAGGCCGGCATCATCCGCCTTCACGATCAGCGCGACGGCGCCATAGACGACGACGGTGATGCCGATGCCCACCAGCGCCAGCGTCGCCGCCTGCATCCAGAAGCCGGCTTCCGGAATGGTGGCCAGCGCGATGGCCATGATCTCCGCGGAGAGGACGAAATCCGTCTTGATGGCGCCGGCGATCTTCGCTTCTTCCAGCGCCTTGGGGTCGGCCGGGGCGGCGCCGATCTCGGCCTCATGCGCATGGGCGGCGTGCGGCGAGACCATCTCCCACACCTTCTCCGCGCCCTCGTAGCAGAGGAAGACGCCGCCCAGCATCAGCAGCGGCGTGATCGACCAGGGGGCGAAGGCGCTCAGCGCCAGTGCCGCGGGTAACAGGAAGACCAGCTTGTTGCGCAACGAGCCGATGGCGATGCGGCGAACGATCGGTACTTCGCGATCCGCGGCGAAACCCACGACATAGCGCGGCGTGACCGCGGCATCGTCGATGACGACGCCTGCCGCCTTCGCGCCCGCCTTGCCCGCCTGCGCCGCGATGTCATCCAGGCTCGCCGCCGCCACCTTGGCGATGGAGGCGATATCGTCCAGCAATGCGATCAGGCCCGTGCTCACGGTCTCTCCGGCGCTTGTTCGGGGCCAGCCGTGCCGTGCGGTGGGGCAGGCTGTCAAGCAAAGCTTCCGGGGGCGTAGGCAGCGGCGGGGCGGGCGTTCTACGATGCGGCCCATGAGCAAGCGCATCCGCCTCGGCATCCTCACCCCGTCCTCCAACACCGTGCTGGAACCCGTCACCACGGCGATGATCGCCGGGCTGCCGGAGGTCTCCGCCCATTTCGGCCGCTTCCGCGTGACCGAGATCGCCCTGACGCCGGGTGCTCTGGCGCAGTTCGATGACAGCGCGATCCTGCAGGCCGCCGAATTGCTGGCGCATGCGAAGGTGGATGTGATCGCGTGGAGCGGCACGTCCTCCAGCTGGCTAGGCTTCGAGGCGGATGAACGGCTCTGCGCCCGCATCACCGCCGCGACGGGCATCAAGGCCACGACATCGATGCTCGCGATGAATGAGGCGCTGGCCCTGATCGGGGCGCGCAGCATCGGCTATGTCACGCCCTATACCGATGATGTGCAGGCGAAGATCATCGCGAACTACGAACGGCACGGCCTCGCTTGCCGGGGCGATGAGCATCGCGGCATCCGCGACAATTTCGCCTTCGCGGAGGTGGAGGAGGAGACGCTGGAGGCGATGATCCGCGCCGTCGCGCAGCAGGGGCCGGACGCCATCGCCGTGGTCTGCACCAACCTTCGCGCCGGGCCGCTGGTGGCGCGGCTGGAGGCCGAGTTGGGTGTGACGATCCTCGACAGCATCGCGACTTGCGTGTGGAAAAGCCTGGCCCTGGCCGGTGCCGACCCCGCGCGCGTGCAAGGCTGGGGCAAGCTGTTCGGCCTGCCGGCCTGAACGCCCTCAGGCCACCAGGTTGTCCTGCACGCCGAGGCGATCGATGCCGAGGCGGAGGTGGTCCCCCACGCGGAGGAAGCGCTGCGGCACCTGGCGCTGGCCGGTGCCGGGCGGCGTGCCGAGCGCCACCACGTCGCACGGCAGCAGCCGGATGAAGCGGGAAATGTAGGAGAGCGCCGCGACGGGGCCGAAGACCATGTCACCCGTCACGCTGTCCTGCATCCGCGTGCCGTTGAGGTCCAGCCAGATGCCGAGCGAGGCAGGGTCTCCGGCGGCATCGGGCGGCACCAGGAAGGGGCCGAGCGGGGCGAAGCCATCGGCGCTTTTCCCCTTGCACCACTCACCGCCCCATTCGTTCTGCCAGGTGCGTTCGGACAGGTCGTTGATGATGCAATAGCCCGCGATCGCGGCGGCCGCTTCCGCCGCATCGGCGCGCCAGAGCGGACGGGAGAGCACCACCGCAAGTTCCACTTCCCAGTCGAGCTTCGTCGCATCCGGCGTCAGCACGATTGGGTCGGAGGGCCCGGCGATGGAGGTGGCGGATTTGATGAACAGCAGCGGGTGTTCCGGCGGCTGCTGGCCGAGCCGGCGCAGACCCTCGCGGTAGTTCATGCCGAGGCCGACGATCTTCGATGTGCCCGCGACCGGCGGGCCAAGCCGCGGCGTGCCGGTCACCACGGGCGCCTTCGCCGCTGCGGCGGCGAGGCGGGCTTCCCAGCCCTCCACGAAGAAGGCCGGATCATACTCCGCGATATCGGCGGAGACATCGCGCAGCGCGCCGTCTCCATCCAGCACGCCCGGCTTCTCGGCGCCGGCCGGGCCGAAGCGGAGGAGGCGCAGGCTCAAAACGGCACCGAGCCCGCGATCATCGAGCGATGCATGCGCCGCTTGTAGGCGACATCGTCATAGGGCGTCGCCTTGTGCATCGTCGCGCGGTTGTCCCAGAAGATGAGGTCGCCGACCCGCCAGCGATGGGCGTAGACGAAGCGATCCTCCACAGTATGCGCGACGAGCTCCGCCAGCAGCGTCTGGGATTCGGGAATGTCCATGCCGTCGAAATGGCTGATGATGTATTCGCTGACATAAAGCGCGCGGCGGCCGGTGACGGGATGGGTGCGCACCAGCGGGTGGCGCACGTCGCGCACGCGGTCCAGCTGTTCCTGCGTCAGCGGCGCGGCGTCGGGGTATTTGATCGACCGCATGTAGTTGTAGCTGTGCACCGCCGTCATCGCATCCACCTGCGCGCGGCGGTCCGTCGGCAGCGCGTCATAGGCGGCGGTCAGGCTGGCGAAGAGCGTGTCGCCACCCTCCGGCGGAATGGTGACGCCCAGCAGCATCGTCATGTCGCAGGGCTTGGGGTAGTAGGTGAGGTCGGTGTGCCAGTGCCAGCCGATCTTGTGCGCGCCCTGCGGCTTGCCGCCCTCCACCGCATTGGTCAGCACCATGATGCCGCGTGCGTCCGGCATGGTGTGTTCCTGCAGCACATGGTGCTCCAGTGCCCCGAAACGCTCCGTGAAGGCCTGCTGTTCCGCAGGTGCAAGCTGCTGGTCGCGCAGCAGGACGATCGAGTGGTGGTCCAGCGCATCGCGGATCGCGGCGAAGGTCGCGTCATCCACGCAGTCCGAGACCTGGAGGCCGGTGATCTCGACGCCGAAATGCGGATGCAGCGGACGTGTCGTGAGTGCCATGTCTTCTTTTCCTCCCGTACCTTGGCTCAACGCAGTTCCAGGCCTTCCTGGCGCATCAGGCCGCCATAGCGGGTGAATTCGGTCTGCAGGAAGGCGCTGAATTCCGGCCCGTCGCGGAACAGCGGCGGGAAGCCCGCGCGTGTCGCCGCCTCGCGATAGGCGGGGTTGGCGAGGGTGTCGCGGCAGGCATTGGTCAGCTTCGCGCGTTCCTCCGCCGGCAGGCCCTTGGGTGCGACAAAGACCGCCCAGATCGTGGCTTCCATCGATGGGCCGAACTCGCCGGCGGCGGGCGCATCCGGCAGGTCCGGCAGGCGCTGCGGCATCAGCACCGCGAGCGGCCGCAGATTGTAGGCGCGCAGCACCACGGTGGTATTGGCGAACAGCGTGATCTGTCCGCCGAGCAGCGCCGTCGTTGCCGCGCCGCCGCCGCCGAAGGGCACATGCGTGCCGGTCACGCCATTCGCGCGCAGGAAATTGGCGGTGTTGATGTGGTCCGGCGTGCCGATGCCGGGGGAGCCATAGAACACCTGTTCCGGGTTCGCGCGGCCATAGGCCAGCAGGTCCTGGATCGTGCGGTGCGGGGAATTCGGCGCCACCATCGCGACGACGGGCGCGGAATAGATCTGGCAGATGAAGTCGAAGGAGGCGTGCTCGAAGGGCAGGCGGCGCACATGCGGCAGCAGCGCCAGGCCGGCCATGCCGAGGATGCCGGTGGTGTAGCCATCGGGCCTCGCCTGCGCCACTTCGCCGGCGCCGATGGTGCCGGAGGCGCCAGCGCGATTGACGATGACGGCCTGCTGGCCGAGGGCCGCGGACAGATGCGGTTGCAGCGTGCGCGCCACCACATCCGTCGCGCTGCCGGCATCGAAGGGAATGATGATGGTGACGGGCCGCGCCGGGTAGCGCGAGGGCTGTTGCGCGGCGACGGGGGCGGCGAGGAAGCCGAGCATCGCGGCGATCGCGCCGAGGCATCGGGTGAAGCGCATGGGGCAGGCCCTCCGTCGTGTCACCGGTGAGAGTGCCGCCGCCGGGCGCCTTCGGGAAGCGCCAATTTTAGATCAGCGGGATCGCAGGCGGGACAGGCCGTAGAAATCCAGCAGTTCCAGCACCCGCCCACGCGGCGGCGTGGCGCCGAACAGGCCGCGGCGCAGCGGCGCGTGGCCGCTGGCGCGGCGCAGTTCCACCGCTGTCTCGGCCGCCTTCACCGTGGCGGCCAGCGCATCGACGATCGGCACGCCATCCACTTCCGTCACCCCGGCATTCGCCAGCAGCACGCCGAGCGGCACCTCGCCCGCGATCAGCACCTCTGCCCCCCGCGCGATCAGTGAGCGCGCGGCGTCGCGGAAGCGTGCGACCAGCGGTGCCGGATCGGCGAAGCCGCGCAGCACATCGTGGAAGGTGAAGCCAACATCGGTGGCGGAATGGAAGCGCTCCGCCAGCCCCATGCGCTGCGCGTTGCGCTCGATCCGCGGCGCCATCTCGGTGATGAAGAGCATGACGGCGAAGCGGCGGCCAAGCGGCAGCGCCGCCAGCATCGCGCTTTCCCCGCAGCCGATGACCGGCATCTCCACCAGCGTGCGCGCTTCCTCCAGCATCGGGTCGGGCATGGTGGCGATGGCGTAGCAGTCGAAGCCTTCCTCCTCGGCCGCCAGGGCGCCGAGCAGGAATTGCTGGGCGTGCAGCGCCTGCAGCACGGCGTATTTGATGTCGTTGCCGGGGTAGTCGGTGCGGTAGGTGTCGGGGTGCATGCCGTGCAGCACCACTTCCGTGCCCGGCCGCGCCACGGCGGCGCAGCGCGCGGCCAGCGCCTGCGCGTAGTCCGGCAGGTTCTCCAGCACCGTGAAGCTCTTGTGGTAGATGCGGATGGGGGACATGCGGGCGTTCTCCTGCCGGCATCCTAGGGCAGGCGAGGGCCAGTGGACCATCCCGGCGGAGTGGCGCTAAATCGCCCCAATAACGGAGGAGAACGACCATGACCTTCACCAGGCGCGAGGCCGGGCGTGTGCTGCTGGGTGGCATCGGCGCGGCCCTCGCGGCGCCGGCCGTCGCGCAGACCTATCCCAGCCGCACCGTGCGCCTTGTCGTCGGATTTGCCGCGGGCGGGCCGACGGATGTGATCGCGCGCGTGCTGGCGCAGGACATGTCGGTGGCGCTGGGGCAGTCCGTGGTGGTGGAGAACCGCACCGGCGCCAACGCGCTGGTGGCGACGGAAGCGGTGGCGCGGGAAGCGCCGGATGGGCACACGCTGATGGTGAGCACCCTGTCCCACAGCGTGAACTCCATCCTGCTGCCGAATGCGCGCTACCATCCGCTGCGGGATTTCTCGCCGGTCAGCCTGCTGGCAATCCTGCCGCTGATCGCCGTCACCGCGCCGGGCGCGCCGTTCAATTCGATCCAGTCGCTGGTCGCGGCGGCGAAGGCCAATCCCGGTGGCATCTCTTACGGCTCCGCCGGCAATGGCGGGTCCGCGCATCT
>CANJXD010000072.1 GCA_947478535.1 Acetobacteraceae bacterium | reverse complement strand
GCTTCATCGCGGCGGAAGCGGTCGCGCGGGCGCGCGGCGATGGCTACACGCTGCTGTTTACCTCCAACACCACGCATGGCTCGAACCCCGCTTTGTTCCGGCGGCTGCCCTATGATCCCATCCGGGATTTCGAGCCGGTGGCGCTGCTCGGCGTCTCCACCCTGCTGGTGGTAGTGAACAACGCGCTGCCGGTGCGGAGCATTACGGAGCTCATCGCCTATGGCCGCGCCAATCCGGGGAAGCTGTCCTTCGGCAGCGGTAGCCAATCCTCCCGCCTGGCTGGCGAGATGTTCAAGGCGATGGCGCGGATCGAGATGGAGAATGTCGCCTATCGCGCCAATCCACAGGCGATGACGGATGTGATCTCCGGCACGCTGCCGCTGATGTTCTGCGACACCACGACGTCGCTGCCGCAGGTGCGGGAAGGCCGCGTGCGGGGCCTGGCGGTGACGGCGGCTGCACGGATTTCGGCGATGCCGGACCTGCCGACGGTGGCGGAAGCGGGCAATCTGCCGGGCTATGAGATGGGCACCTGGACAGCGGTCTATGCGCCCGCCGCGACGCCGCGGGAGATCGTGCTGGCGTTGAATGCGAAGCTGCGGGAGATCCTGGCCTTGCCAGAGGTGACGGGACGCCTGCGCCAGGATGCGACGGAGCCGGTGACCGGGCCGCCGGAGCATCTGCGGGACTTCATGCTGGCGGATATCGAGCGCATCCGCACCGTGGCGCGGCAGGCCGGGATCGAGCCGGAATGATGGGACCTCTTTCGGGGGTGAAGGTCGTCGAGATCGGGCAGGTGCTGTCAGGCCCCTTCGCGGGGGCGATCCTGTCGGATCTCGGCGCCGACGTGATCAAGGTGGAAAAGCCCGAGGGCGGCGACGATGCGCGGCAGATGGGCGTCGCCTTCCGGCACGGGGATGCCTTCAATTTCCACGAGTTCAACCGCGGCAAGCGCAGCATCGCGCTCGACCTGAAGTCGGATGCGGGAAAGGCCGCGCTGCACGCCCTGCTGGAACAGGCGGATATCCTCGTCCACAACATGCGGCCCGGCGTGCCGGAGGCGCTGGGCCTCGGGCCCTATGAGACGACGGCGCGGCATCCCCGGCTGATCTACTGCAATATGGGCGCCTTCGGGCATCTCGGCCCGAAGAAGGATGAGCCGGGCTATGAGCCGCTGATGCAGGCCTTTGGCGGGCTGTCCGCCATCACCGGGGAACCCGATGGGCCGCCGGTGCGGATGGGCGCTTCCGTGGTCGATCAGGGGACGGGCATGTGGACCGTGATCGGTGCGCTGTCGGCCCTGCAGCAGCGGGCGCGGACGGGGCGGGGCTGTGTCGTCAATACCTCGCTGTTCGAGACGGCGATGTGCTGGGGTGGGCAGAAGATCGGCGCCTTCCTGAACCAGGGCAAGCTGCCGGAACGCCATGCCAGCGGCCACCCCGGCTTCGTGCCCTATGAGGCGTTCGACGCCTCCGATGGCCCGCTGCTGGTGTGCTGCGGCAATGACCGGCTGTGGCGGAAATTCGCCGCCGAGCTCGGCCACCCCGAATGGCCGGAGGACCCGCGCTTCGCCACCAACCGGCTGCGGTTGCAGAACAAGGGGGCGTGCCTCGCCTTGGTACGGGACGCGATGCGCCAGCGCCCACGCGCGGAGTGGCTGGACCGGCTGGTCGCGGCCGGTGTGCCCTGCGCGCCGATCAACACCATCCCGGAACTGGTGGCGGAGCCGCAGGCGCAGGCGGTGGGGATGCTGGTGACGCCTCCGGGGGAGGATTTTTCCGTCACGGCGCTGCCGGTGAGCTTTGATGGCGCGCGTCCGGTGCCGCGCAAGGGCGCGCCGCGGCTGGATGAGCATAAGGGGGCGAAGTTCGACTGAGAGGGCCGCGCTACCCCAGCGCCTTCGGCGCGCTGACCGCCGCGCGAACGCGGGCGTAGGCGCGGAGCACGTCGCGCGTGGCCTCATGCGTCGCGCTGCCGGGGTCGTGCGCCCCGGCGCGGATCTCGGCGGCCAGTGTGGTCAGGTCCGGCAATTCGGGCAGCACGGCGTCGCGTTCGCGCAGGGCCAGGGCGATGGCGGCGGCGACCATGCGGGCGGCGAGCGCCTTGTCCGGCGGCAGGGCGGGCAGCAATTCCCGCAGCACCACGTCCCGCGCGGTGGCCAGCAAATCCACGCCATCGGGCTTTTCGAGCATGCTCACAATGCCTCCACGGCCGAGAGGATGTCCCATTCGAGTTCCGGCACGATATGGCCGGTGAGCGCGAGTTCGAGGCTGCGTTCCTGGCCGGACAGGTGCCGCGCCGCCTGGTCGGCGGCGATGACGGCCCAGCGGATGGTGGCCATCACCTCCCACCACGCCACGCGGGAGGGGTCGATCACGGTGCCGGATTCGGCCTCATAGCCGGCATAGAAGTCGGCACGGGGGCCGATGCCGCCGGCCTCCTGCCCCGTGTTGCCGAAGCGCCAGCACTTCGCGCAGAACCAGCCGAGATCGGCATGGCCATCGCCCCAGGCCGCGAATTCCCAGTCGAGCACGGCGGTGACGCCCCGCGCATCGACCATCACATTGCCGGTGCGGAAATCGAGGTGGCACAACACCGGGGCGACGGGCGGCGGCGCCACCCGTTCCAGCGCCCGCAGCCCCCATTCCAGCACCGGGCGCGGCGTGCCGCCGGCATCGAGCCGGGCGCGCATCGCGGCGATCATCGCCCGCGCCGCATCGGCGGGTGGCGGGCCGAGGAAGGCGAGGTCGGGCTGCGGCGGGCGGATGCGATGGATGCGGGCGAGTTCCCGGCCGAGGGTGCGCACCAGGGCCGCGCGGCCGCCGCCGAGGGCCGCGTCCTTCACCACGCGATGCCCGGCGGCGATGCCCTCGGCGCGGGCCATGATGAAGAAGGGGCGGCCGATGACCGACGCGTCCTCGCAGAGCAGCAGCGGTTCGGCGACAGTCACGCCGGCCGCGCGCGCCGCGCGCAGCAGCGCGTATTCGGCGGCGCGGGGCAGCGACACCGCGAGCACGGCCGGCGCATCGGTCCGCAGCACCCACCGGCGCGGGCCTGCCTCCGTCTCCACATCCAGCGCCCAGTTCTGCTGGATGGCGCCGCCGGACAGGCGGGAGAGATCGGCGATGCGAAGCCGATCATCCCCGGTCGCCGCGATCAGCCAATTCGTCAGCGCGGCACTATCCATGGCTGGCCGATCCGGCGACGGGCCAAGCGAAGAAGTCGCGGCCTTCGCGGCGGAGGATGTTCGCCAGCACCATGCGATGCACCTCGCTCGCGCCATCCACCAGGCGGGCCTGGCGGGCGTAGCGGTACATCCATTCCACCGGCGTGTCCTTCGAATAGCCGCGCGCGCCGAGCAGTTGCAGGGACGTGTCCACGGCCTTCTGCAAGGCGTCGGCGACGACGACCTTGGCCATCGAGACCTCCTTCCGCGCGAAGCTGCCCTGGTCCAGCGCCCAGGCGGCCTTCATCGTCAGCAGGCGGCCGATTTCCAGTTCCATCGCGGCCTGGCCGACCAGACCCTGCACGCTTTCCCGATCGATCAGCTTCATCCCGAAGCTGTCGCGCCGCGCGATGCTCTCCATCGCGATCTCGAGCGCCCGGCGCCCCATGCCGAGCCAGCGCATGCAGTGGGTGAGGCGCGCCGGGCCGAGGCGGATCTGCGTGACCTTGAGGCCATCGCCGACCTGCATCAGCACATTCTCGTCGGGGATTTCGAGGCCGTCGAAGGCAAGCTCGCAATGCCCGCCATGTTCCTCCGGCCCCATGATCGGGATGCGGCGGACGATGTTCCAGCCAGGCTGGTCGGCGTGGAACAGAAAGCAGGTGAGGCCCTTGCGGTCATCGTCGGAGGTGCGGGCAATCAGCAGAAAATGCTTCGCCTCGCCGGCGCCGGTGATGAAGTGCTTGCGGCCAGTGATGCGCCAGCCTGCGTTGCCGATGCGTTCGGCCTTCGTATAGGTCAGGCCGGGGTCGCTGCCGCAGCCATCGGGCTCGGTCATGGCGAAGGCGGATTGCACGGCGCCATCGACGATGGGTTGCAGCCAGCGCGCCTTCTGCGCCTCCGTCGCCACCTTCTCCAGCACCTGCATGTTGCCGTCATCGGGGGCGGCGCTGTTGAAGACGACGGGGCCGAAGATGGCGCGGTTCATTTCCTCGTAGCACGCCGCCATGCCGACCTTGGTCAGCCCGCCGCCGCCGCGATGCTTCGGCATCTGCAGCGACCACAGCCCGGCGGCCTTCGCCTCCGCCCGCAGGCGCTGGAGGACATCGGGGTGGATGTTCTCGTGCTCGTCGTAGTTGGCGCGGTCGGCTTCGAGGGGGATCAGGCGGTCCTCGACGAAATCACGGACGCGGATGCGGATCGCGTCGATCTCGGGGGGGAGGGAGAAATCCATGGTGAGGCTCCGGGGGCTGCGGCGTGGGGTGCGAAACCCCCACCCCGACCCTCCCCCGCAAGCGGGAGAGGGAGAAGAAGTAGGATTTACAGGCTGTTCACGCTGTGGCCGCCATCGATGGTGATGACGCTGCCGGTCATATGCGCGCCGGCGTCGGAGGCCAGCAACAGCAGGGGGCCGGTCAGGTCCTCCACGGTGCCGAGGCGACGCTGGGGGATGCGCTTCATCAGGGCCTGGCCGGGCTCGCTGGCGAAAAAATCGGCGTTGATCTCGGTGGCGATATAGCCCGGGGCCAGGGCGTTCACGCGGATGCGGTGGCGGGCGAGTTCCACCGCCATCTGCCGCGTGAGCTGCACCAGCGCGGCCTTGGCGGCGGTATAGCCGGCGACGCCGGGGATCACCCGCGCCGACAGGATGGAGGCGATATTGACGATGGCGCCAGGGCGCTGGCCCGCCACCATGCCCCGCGCCACGGCCTGCGCCACGCGGAAGGCCCCGCGCAGGTCCACCGCCATCACCTGGTCCCAATCCTCCGCCGTGTGATCGAGGAAGGGGCGGGTCGCGGCGATGCCGGCGTTGTTCACCAGGATGTCGATCGGGCCGAGCGCGGCCTCGGTGGCGACCAGGGCCGAAGCGATGGAGGCGTCGTCGGTGACATCGAGCGCCACCGCCAGCGCGCCATCGCCGAGTTCCGCGACGAGTTCCGCGACCGCGGCCGGCTTGCGGGCGCCGAGCGCCACCCGGGCGCCGGCGGCGTGCAGCACGCGGGCGAAATGGCGGCCGAGAGCGCCGGAGGCGCCGGTCACCAGCGCGACACGGCCTTCCAGCGAGAAGGTCGCGAGCGGCGAGATACGATCGGTATGGGCCATGTCCCCTCCCCGCCCGCAGGCTTTGCACCGGCGCCGGCGGCGGTCAACGGGATGGCGCGCCGGATGGGTCCGCCGCCTATTGGCTGCGGGGCAGCAGGCGCCGCAACTCCGCGAGGACAGCGTCCATGTCGAGCGGCTTGGAGAACAGCCGCAACTGGCCCGCGCCCACGCCGCTGAAGGCGGCGACGCCGGGCGTGGCGTAACCCGTCATCACCAGCACCGGCAGGTCCGGGCGCACGGCGCGCAGCGTGCGGATCAGGCCCATGCCGTCCAGCCGCGGCATCCGCAGATCCGTCATCAGCAGGTCCGGCGGCTGCCGGGCCGCGGCTTCCAGGGCCGCCAGGCCATCCGGGGCGACGACGACGTCATAGCCTTCCGCCAGCAGTTCCTCCTCGATCGCCATGGCGGCGAGGCCTTCGTCCTCCGCCAGCAGGATGCGCGGGGGTATGGCGCCCATCAGCCCAAGGCCTGCCCGGAAGCCGGTACGGATGCAGCTTGCGGTGCAAGCGGCAGGACCAGGCGCAGCCACGCGCCGCCCCCATCGCTCGGCAGTGCCTCCAGCGCCCCGCCCATGCCGCGCGCCACGGCGGCGGCGAGGGGAAGGCCGAGGCCACTGCCCTGGCCCGGTTCCTTGGTGGTGAAGAAGGGATCGAAGATCACGTCGCGCAACGCTTCGGCGATGCCGGGGCCGGTATCCCGTACATCGAGCACCAGCCGCCCCCCATCCTGGCCCCCATCCCGGCCCCCATCCCGGCCCCCATCCCGGCCCCCATCCCCGCCCCCATCCCTGCCAAGCGAGACGGTGATGCGCGCCGGCGCGACGGGCTGGCCGGCCAACTGGATAGCCCGGCGTTCCCTGACGGCATCCCGCGCATTGGCCAGCAGTTGCAGCACCGCCTGTTCAAGCTGCGCGGGGCTGCCCTTGACGGCCAGCGGCCCATCCGGCGCGGCGAAGGTCACGATGATCCCCTCCGAACCGCAGGGCTCCAGCATCGCGCGGAGGGCGGCGGCGATGGGCAGCGTCGCATCGAAGATGGCGGCTTCCTCGACCTCCGCCCCCGCCAGGGCGCGGATGCGGGACAGCAGATCCCCGGTGCGGCGGAGCTGGCCTTCCACGACATCCAGCGCCCGGCGCAGGCGGAGGGGCGCGCCGGCCGCAGCCGGGGCGCTGGCAGCCGGGGCGCTGGCATTGCCGGCGTTGGCGGCGCTGCGGGCATGGCGCAGCCAGAGCAGGGCGATGTTGATGGGCTGGCTTGCCTCATGCGCCAGCCCGGCGCAGAGCGTGCCGATGGTGGCGAGGCGCTCACTCTGCGCCAGCCCGGCGCGGAGGCGATGCGTCTCCGTCAGGTCCCGCGCCGAGCCGAGCAGGCGTTCGGTGCGGCCATCCGCCCCCGGCATCGGCACCAGCACGGTCTGCCAGGCGCGATGACCGCGCGGCGTCTCGGCCTCCGCCAGGTATTCATGCGGCGCGGTCCCGCAGAGGGCGCGGCGCCATTCCGGCAACACGGCGGCGAATAGCCCAGGGGGGATCACATCAGCGGCGACGCGGCCGATGATGGCGGCGGCGGGGATGTCGAACAGGCGTTCGAAGGCGGGGTTCACGGTTTCCACCACGCAATCCTCCGCCCTGCCGGAAGCCGGCACGTGCAGCACGAACAGGGCCTCCGCGAGGTTGGTGATGAAGGCGGCGGTGCGGGCCTCGCTGGAGACGGCGCGAGCCTCGGCCGTGGGAAGCTCGGCGGCACGGCTTTCCACAGCCCCTGGCGTCAGGCAGGGGGCCGGCGGTGCTTCAGGGCGCGCGGGCAGACATGCGGAAAGCGACATGATGGCGGATGCATCCGGTGTGGACGTACCCTAACAGCCGCAATTCCGACACGCTTCCCACTGGCCGGGAACGAACGCGCGATACACGCGCGATTGAAGGAGCGCCGCCTCGGAGAAGTCGAACCGGGTCAGGCCGGCATCAGGGACACGTGGGCGGCCACCACCCGCCAGCCCTCCGCCATCCGCACCCAGGTCTGGCTCTGCCGGCCGAGGCGGCCGTTGCGGCTGAAGGTGGTATCGGCCGTCGCGAAATCCCGGCCATGCGTGGTGATGACAGTCCGCACCAGGTCCCGCGCCAAGCCGACGGACGGGCGGCCGGCGCGGAAGGCCATGATCTCCTCATAGCCATGCAGGATTTCCCCGGCGCCGTAGCGGATGGTGCGCGGGTCGTTCCAGAACAGCTCGTCCAACACCGCCACATCATTGGTGACGAGGGCCACTTCATACCGCTGGAAGGCGGCGGTGACTTCGGCGAGCACCTCGGGCAGGTCGATATCCATGTCAGGCGCAATCCTTGGGGGTGGGGCAGCCGGCGATACCGGCGCGGCGTAGTGCGCCGGCGGCGCGGAACAGAATGTCCTCCCGCCACGGGGGAGCGACAAGCTGCACACCGATCGGCATGCCGGCACCCACCAAGGCGGGATCGGCGAGCGGCACGGCCAAGGCGGGCAGGCCGATGCAGGAGATCGGCTGGGTGAACAGGCCGAGATTGGGCCGCGCGGGCAGCGTCACGCCATCCAGCTCGATCGTCTCCGTGCCGATCGGGTGCGCCGTCGCGGGCAGCAGCGGCGTGATGAGCAGGTCGCATTCCGCGAAGATGGTGGCGGCGGAAGCGCGCCAGGCGGCCCGCACGCGCTGCGCCTGCGCCACCCATTGCGCCGGCAGCAGCGCACCAGCCAGCAGGCGGTCCCGGATCAGCGGGTCGAAATCATCGGCGCGGGTCCGGAGGTCCGCCAGATGCAGGTTCGCCCCTTCCGCCATGGTGATGAGCAGCGCGGCGGCGCGGCCTTCCGCGGCGAGTCTGGGCTCGACCCGCGCCGTAGCACCGAGGGCGCGGGCCACGAGTTCCACCGCGTCGAAGGCTTCCGGCCGGGCGCCGCGGGCGAAGTGGCCGGTGGCAACGGCGATGCGCAGGCCCTCGATGCCGACGGCGATGGACGCGGTGACGGGCGCCAGGCCGTGCCAACGCTGCACGGGGTCCGCCGGGTCCTCCCCTTGCAGGACCTCATAGGCCAGGGCGAGGTCATCGAGATCGGCGGCCAGCGGGCCGATATGGTCGAAACTGCCGACGAACAGATGGGCGCCGCGGCGCGACAGCCGGCCATAGGTCGGCTTCAGACCCCAGAGGCCACACAGCCCGGCGGGGACACGAATGGAGCCGTTCGTATCCGTCCCCAGCCCGAGCGGGGCAAGCCCGGCGGCGACGGCGGCGGCACTGCCACCGGAGGACCCACCGGCGATGCGGTTGCGGTCATGCGGGTTGCGCGCGGCGCCGTCATGGCTGTTTTCCGTCGTGAAGCCGAAGGCGAATTCATCCATGGTCGTCGCGCCGATGACGATGGCGCCGGCCTTGCGGCATTGCGCGACGGCGAAGGCATCGGCCGTGGCCGGGGGATTGTCGCGCAGGATCTTCGACCCGGCCCGGGTCGCCAGCCCGGCAATATCGAACAGGTTCTTCACCGCGATGGGAACGCCCGCGAGGGGGCCAGGGTCCTGGCCCGCGGCAAGGGCGGCATCGACGCCAGCGGCCTCCACCCGGGCGCGGGTGGCGGTGACGGCGGTGAAGCTGTTCAGACCCGCATCGCGGGCGGCGATATCGGCGAGGGCGGCTTCCACCACGGCGGCGGCTGTGGTGTGGCCGGCGCGCAGCGCGGCGGCAATGCCGGTGGCCGTCTTCGGCACCGTCATGGGCCTGCCTCGAAGAGGGGGGCCTGCTCGTCCTCCTTCGTCAGGGGGACAGCCATGACCAGGCCGGCGGCGAAGGCCGCGAAGCGCAGGCTGCCGACGATACCGGGCATCTGGTGCGGCGCGATGGGCAGGCCGATGGCGGCGGCAGTGGCGCGGGCCATGGCTTCCGGGTCGAAGCTTGGGGGTGTGGTCATGCCGCCGGGGCAGGCAAGCGCCGTGCCGCGCAGGGAAAGCCACTGGATTTGACGCCGATCAAGGACCCAAGCCGCGATGGCGCGCAGTCTGCTCTTACAATGAGCAACCGGAGCATCAGGCCGTGGCGCTGAAGGATCTGCTGGTTCATCTCGATGGCTCGCCACAGGCGATGGCGCGGCTGGGCTATGCAGCGGCGCTGGCGGCAAGGCACGGGGCGCATCTGGTGGGGCTGATGGCGGTGGAGGCCGGGCTGCCGAACGGCCTGACCTCCGACATGGGCGGCGCGGCGCTCGGCCTGCTGCTGCAACGGCTGCGGGAGGATGCGCAAGCTGAGGCGGCGCGGATGCGCGCGGCCTTCGAGGAGCGCATCCGCCGCGACGGCATCCAGGGCGAATGGCGCGAAACCATGGGAATGCCGGCGGAAGCCGTGGCGTTGCATGCGCGCTACGCCGACCTGGCCGTGCTCGGGCAGCCGGAGCCGGACACGATGCTGGCGGCGATGAATGAGATGATCCTGGAAGCCGTGTTGTTCACCTCCGGCCGGCCGGTGCTGATGCTGCCCTATGCCGGGCGCTTCAACGCGGCGCCGGATACCGTGCTGGTGGGCTGGAATGCGAGCAAGGAGGCGACGCGCGCCGTGCACGACGCGCTGCCCCTGATGGCGGAAGCGGCGCAGGTGCGGGTGCTGGCGGTCAATCCGCGGCAGGGGATCGGTGGGCATGGCCAGGTGCCGGCCGCCGATATCGCGCTGCACCTGTCCCGCCACGGCATCACCGCGATGGCGCAGCACATCCTTTCCTCCGATGTGAAGGAGGCGGATGTGCTGCTGAACACCGCCTCCGACATCGGGGCGGAGCTGCTGGTGATGGGCGCCTACGGCCATTCCCGGCTGCGGGAGATGGTGCTGGGGGGCGTCACGCGGGGGATGCTGGCCCGCATGACGGTGCCGGTGCTACTGGCGCATTAAAGGCCGAACAGTGCCACCGGATTGTCCTGCGTCATCCGGCGCAATTCGGCGTCGCTGAAGCCCTCGCTCTGCACCAGCAGGAGGTATTCGCGAAACGCCTCCACCGGTGGCGGCAGCAGGTAGACGCCGGCGTCGGAAGACAGGATGCAGCGTTCGCCCGCCGCGCGGATGCGGGGGGCGAAATCCTGGATCGTGGCGCCGCCGGCGATGCGGTGCTTTTCCTCATCCACATGGGTCAGCCCCACCTGCGTGGCGTGGGTGAGGATGAAGAAGGACAACTCGACATAGCCACCGAGGGCCACGATCTCCGCGATCTGGTCGCGGGTGTAGCGCGACCCGTGGCTGCGCAGGCGCGTGACGCCACGGCGCTTCGCCTCCTGCGCCAGAGCCACGGCCTCATCGCCCGAGACATGGCCGCAATCGAAGACCACATCGCGCGCGGCGCAAAGCTCCATGATGGCGGGCACGGGGTCGGGCACGCGGCCATGCGCGGGGACGGAAAAGGTGGTCTCCAGGAAAGCGGGGGAACGGCCTTCCTTCTCCGCGATGAACCGCGTGTGATGCGTAGGGAGGGACACGAAGCGGGCACCGGTGCCGGGGCCGTAGCCATAGCCGAGCGCGGTGCGGGCGGCCTCCAGCGTCACGCCGCCGGCGGTGGGCTGCATGATGAGACCGCCGAAGGCGTGGCAGCCGAGATGGCCGAGTTCGTCATTCGCCAGGGCCGCGAAGCCGGAGGTGTTCTGGAAATTGCACATGATGCCGATGGCGCGCATGCCCGCGGCGGCGGCCTGCCGCACGGCCTCGAACACATTCACGCTGCGGCCGCTCAAATGCGGCGCGCAATGGACGTGGACGTCGATCGCGCCCTTCAGAAGATGGGTACCAGGCGGCGTCCAAGGCATCGTGTGTCCTTTCTAGTGGCGAAGAATTTTCGCCGTGAAATCTTTCAGGCGGTCGCTGCGGGGGGCGCCGAAAATCTGCGCGGGCGGGCCCACTTCGACGATGCGGCCGGCATCCATGAAGACCACGGTGGTAGCGACCTCGCGGATGAATGCCATCTCATGGCTGACGATGAGCATCGTCATGCCGTCGGCGTGCAGCGCGCGGATGGTATCCAGCACTTCCGTCACCAATTCGGGGTCGAGCGCGCTGGTCACTTCATCCAGCAGCAGGATATCCGGCTTCAGCGCCAGCGCGCGGGCGATGGCGACACGCTGCTGCTGGCCGCCGGACAGTTCATCCGGATAGGCATCCACCTTCTGCGCCAGGCCTACCTTGCCGAGCAGCGCGCGCGCCTCGGCCTCCACGGCTTTCGCGTCCCGCTTCTTCACCAGCGTCGGCGCGATGCAGACGTTGCGCAGCGCCGTCATGTTCTGGAACAGGTTGTATTGCTGGAAGACGATGGCAAAGCGATCGCGCGCCGCCCGCAGGCTGGCGCGGCTGGCGTAGTCCACGGGCTGCCCACCAATGGTCACGCTGCCGGCGCGCGGCTTCAGCAGGCCGACGAGCGCGCGCAGCAGGGACGATTTGCCCGAGCCCGAAGGCCCGATGAGGCCGACGACTTCGCCCTTTGCGACGGCAAGTGACACCTCGCGCAGCACGTCGCCGCGCCCGCCATAGCTTGCTGTCAGTCCATCCAGCGCGAGGAAGGCCAAATCCCGTCATCCCCTATCGTGCAGGCGGAGCGTCATCGGCGCGGGCGGCTTCGTCAAGCGCGAAGGAGGGGCATGGACGCAAGCGCCCGGGTGGATATGCTCGGGCGCGTGGCACAAGACCTTCGCATCGCGGGCATCACGCGGCCCGAGCCGGTTTCCTTCACCTTTGAGGGGATGACGATCACTGCGCCGGCGGGGGAAAGCCTCGCCGCGGCGCTGATCGCATCCGATATACGACGCCTCGGCGAAGGCCTCGATGCCGCGCGACCGCGCGCGGCGCTCTGCATGATGGGCGTGTGCCAGCAATGCCTGGTGCGGGTGGATGGCAGGCTGGCACAATCTTGCCTGGTGCCGGTGCGCGCGGGCATCGTGGTGACTGGGGCATGATCGCCGATCTCGCGGTCCTGGGCGGCGGGCCGGCGGGGATGGCAGCGGCGACGGAAGCGGCGCGGCGCGGCGCGCGCGTCGTCTTGTTCGAGGAGAGCCCCGCGCCAGGCGGGCAGGTATACCGCGCGCCACCGCCGGGATTCGGGATGCCCGTGGATGCTGACCGGCGCGCGGGGGACGCGCTGCGTGCCGCGCTGGCGGCCAGCGGCGCGGAGGTGCGGACGGGGCATCGGGTCTGGGGTGTCGGCGGCGGGCCGCTGGTGCCGTTGGGGGATCGGCCCGTGGGGAACGAACCCGCGCCCTTCCGCATCGACGCGCTGGCGCCCGACGGCAGCGCGGTTGCCATGGAAGCGCGGGCGCTGGTGCTGGCGAGCGGCACGCATGAACGCATCATCGCCTTCCCGGGATGGACGCTCCCGGGGGTGATCGGGCTGGCGGCGGCGACGATCCTGTTGAAGGCGAATGGCGTGCTGCCGGGGCGCCGCGTTGTCATCGCGGGCGCCGGGCCGCTGCTCTATGCCGTGGCCTACAAGATCGCGGCGAATGGCGGGCAGGTGGCGGCGGTGGCGGACCTCGCGACGGCGGGTGAGTGGCTGCGGGCCCTGCCCGCGCTGGCGGCGCGACCGGACCTGCTGGCGCGCGGCGCCGCCTGGCGGGCGGCCCTGCTGGCCAAGGGCGTCCCGGTGCTGGCCGGGCATCGCGTTGTCTCGGCGCATGGCGATGATGTGCTGCACGCGGTGGCGGTGGCGCCGCTGGAAGGGGGCCCGCCGCGCCGCATCGCCTGTGATTCGCTCTGCGTCGGGCATGGCCTGGTGCCGGGGACGGAGGCGACCCGCGCCTTCCGCGCCGCGCATCGCTACGCGCCGGCCGAGGGCGGTTGGGTGCCGGTGCTGGATGCCGACCGACGCACGAGCATCGCCCGGCTCTATGCCGCGGGCGATGGCGCCGGGGTGCGCGGCGCGGCGGCGGCGCCGGCTTCCGGCCGGCTCGCGGCACTGGCGGCGCTGCGCGACCTCGGGCTGCTGGACGCGGCGGCGCATGGCGCGGCGCGGGTGGGCGCGCTGGCGGAGTTCGATCGCGCGGCGAAGGCGGGCGGCGCGATGGCGGCGATGATGGCGCTGCGGCCGGCCCTCGTCGCCAGCATCCCGCCAGAGACCATCATCTGCCGCTGCGAAGGCGTGACGCGCGAGGAGATCGAGGGGGCCGTCGCCGATGGTGCGGCGGAGATGAACCAGGTGAAGCAGTTCACGCGCTGCGGCATGGGGCCCTGCCAGGGGCGCCTTTGTGGGGAGACTGCGGCGGAGATCATCGGCGCCCTGGTCGGTGGGCGAGAAAAGGCGGGCTTCGCGACAGGCCGCCTGCCGCTGCGGCCAGTACCGATGGAGGCGCTGCTGGGCGATTTCGACTATGCGGACATCCCGGTGCCGAAGGCTGCACCGATATGACCGAGAGCGTCGATGTCGCCGTCATCGGTGCGGGGGTGATGGGGTGCAGCACGGCGCTGCATCTCGCGCGCGGCGGCATGACGGTGGCGCTGCTGGATCGTGGCGCGATCTGCCGCGAGGCCTCCGGCGTCAATGCCGGCACGCTGACCATGCAGATGACGCGCGCGGCGCTGATCCCCTACGCCTTGCGCGCGCATGCGATGTGGATGCGGATGGGCGAGTGGTGCGACGGCGGGCATGTGCTGGCCGTCGATTGCCCGGGCCTCTCCGTCGCCTTCACCGAGCATGAAGTGGCGATGCTGCGGGAGCGCGCGCATTACCGCCGCCTCGCCGGTGCGCCGATCGAGCTCATCAGCGCCGAGCGGGCGCGGGAGATCGAGCCGGGGCTGTCCGACAAGGCGGTGCTGGCGGGGCATTGCCCGATCGATGGATTCACCAGCGCGTATCTGACCGGCCGCGCCTTCCGCCCGGCGCTGCTGCGTGCCGGCGTGGACCTGCGGGAGAATTGCGCGGTGCGTGGCATCGACCAGGGCCAGGGCTTCACGCTGGACACGGCGCAGGGCGCGCTGCGGGCGCGCCGCATCGTGCTGGCGGGCGGGGTGTGGCTGCAGGACATGGCAGGCTGGCTCGGCATCGACCTGCCGATCAAGGTGCTGATCAATCAGCTCGTCGTCACGGAACGGCTGCCGCCGGTGATGCGGACGGTACTGGGCGTGGCCTCCGGCCTGCTGAGCCTGAAGCAGTATGCGAATGGCACGGTGCTGATTGGCGGCGGGTGGCAGGGGATCGGTGATCGGGTGCGGGGCGGGCTGGCGGTGAAGCCGGACAGCTTCCTCGGCAATGTGCGGCTCGCGGCCCACACCATCCCGGCGCTGCGGGATGCGCGCGTGGTGCGCGCCTGGCTGGGGCTGGAAGCGGAGACGGCGGACGCGCTGCCGGCCATCGGCCCCATCCCCGGCGTGGCCGATGGCTGGATCATCGGCAGCGTGCATTCCGGCTACACGAGCGGCCCCTATTTCGGGAAGCTGCTGGCGCAGGCGATTCTTGGACAGAACCCCGAATTGCCGCTGTTTCCCATCGACCGATTGCTGACGAAAGACATCGCCGCATGATCCCCGAAGGCGCGTCCCGCTTCCACGGCATCTATCCCTCCACCGTGCTGCCGATGCACGCCGATTTCACGGTGGATTGGCAGGCCTATGCGAACCACACCGCGCATTGCGTGCAGCGGCCGGGCATCGCGGGCGTGCTGATCAACGGCCATGCCGGAGAGAATTTCGTCATCACCCGCGGCGAGAAACGGCGCGCCGTCCGGATGACCGTGAGGGCCGTGGGGGCGACGCATATCGTCGTCGCCGGCGTGAATGGCGAGAACAGCCTGGAGGCGGCGGAACAGGCGAGGGAAGCGCGGGAGGCCGGCGCCGATGCCGTGATGGTGTTCCTGCCCAACAGCTTCGCGCTGGCGCATACCACCGCGCAATCCCTGCTGCATCACCGCACCATCGCCGCCGCCGTGCCGGGCATGCCGCTCTGGCTGTTCCAGGCGCATCACGCGGCCGGTCGGATGGGGTTTTCCCCGGAAACGCTGGATGCGCTGCTGGATATCCCGGAGGTGGTGGGCATCAAGGAAGGCGGGTGGGAAGTGGATGGCTATGACGCGCTGCGCCGGCAGGTGCGCGTGAAGCGGCCCGATGTGGCGGTGTGTGCTTCCGGCGATGAGCATCTGTTCGCCTGCTATGTGCATGGCTCCGATGGGTCGCTGGTCTCGCTGGCCGACCTGATGCCGGATGAGATCGTGGCGCTGGATGCCGCGGTGCGGGCGAATGACCTGCCGGGCGCGCGGGCGCTGCATGAGAAGCTGGAGCCGCTGGCGGAGGCGATCTACGGCGCGCCGCCGGGCGGGCGGGCAACGGCGCGACTGAAATTCTGCCTGGCCGAGATGGGCATCATCCCCTGCCCCGCCGTGCGGCCGCCGCAGCCACCGGTGGACGCCGCGGAAGCCGCTATGCTGCGGGCAGCGATGAAACAGTCCGGCTTGTAAGGCGGCGTTCGGCCCAGCGGCCGAGATTGGCGAGCACGAAGCTGACGCAGAAATACAGCACCAGCGCGCTGCCATAGGTGAGCAGCGCGGAAAAGCCGCGCTGCGTCAGCATCTTCGCGGCGAAGGTCACCTCGATGAAGCCGATCTGGCTGACCAGCGACGTCTCCTTCACCATGGACAGCACATGCACGATGGAGGGCGGCAGGATCACCCGCCAGCTCTGCGGCAGGATGATGCGGCGCAGCGTGGTGAAGGCGCCGAGATTCATCGTCAGCGCGGCTTCCCATTGCGTCGGGCGC
>CANJXD010000071.1 GCA_947478535.1 Acetobacteraceae bacterium | reverse complement strand
TGGGGTAGCGGTCCCGCTGGGGGTGGGCAAGCTTGTCTTCGATCCCACCGCTGGCGGGGTGAGCAGTCCCGCTGCCGGCGCGGTGCGGCGCCTGCCCTCCCCGCCATACCAGGCGGATACGACGGCAACGACGATCAGCGTGAGCAGCCCCGCCACGTTCACCGCCACCTGCATGGCGCCGCCCCATTCCAGTTCCAGCGCCAGACGGCCGAGGAAGGACAGGAAGATGCCGGCGCAGAACACCGCGAGGCCCTGCTGGCCCATGAGCACGAAGGGCGCGGCCAGGGGTGCGCCGAGCCAGCGCGGGGCCGGCGGCATCAGATGCCCGACCAGCCAGGCCATCACCAGCACGGAGCCGAGCCTCGCCGGGTGAAGGCCGGTCTTGTCCACGCCGGCGAGCCAGGCGGCGAGCGCTTCCGGCGGTTCCCAGCCGCGCGCCGCCCCATGCCAGCCGAGGTTCAGCAGCGCCGCCCCCGCCAGCAGCAGCAGCACCGCCGCCACGGCCAGCGCCGGGTGCCAGGGGAAGCGCCGCGCCAGTTCCCCGGGCCCCGCCCGCCCCAGCCAGACACCGATGGCGAACAGCAATTGCCAGGCGAAGGGGTTGAAGAACCAGCCGGCGCCATTCCAGCCCGAGGGTTCCAGGTCCAGGTACCGGGCGGCGAGGTAGAGCAGCGTGGAGAAGGCCAGCAGCAGGGACGGCCGGCGGATCAGCGGCAGCACCCCCGCGAACAGCGCCAGCACCACCATGTAGAGCGGCAGGATATCGAGAAAGGCAGGCTGGTAGCGCAACAGCAGCGCCTCCAGCATGGCGCGATAAGGTTCCTGCCCGAAGGGGTCGAGCTGCAATTCATCGAGATAGGCCGCCTGGTCCAGCGCGGCGGCGGAAAACCCGACCTGCGCGGTGAACACGACGAACAGGAAGATATGCGCGACATACAGCGTGCCGACCCGGCCCACGATGCGGGCGGCGGCGTGCGGCCAGCCCTCCCGTTCCAGCAATCGGCCATAGGCGATGCCGGCGGCGTAGCCGGCGAGCAGGACGAAGCCTTCTGTCGCATCGCAGAAGGCGACATTGCGCAAGGTCGCCTGGCCAAGCAGATTGCCCGGCGTGTGGTCGATGAAGATGAACCAGAGCGCGAGACCGCGGATGAAATCCACCCGCAGGTCCCGCCCCGGTCGGACGAGTGAGCCGATTGGCGATGCCATATCTGGCCACCATCGCGGAGGAGAGGGGCATGGCGCAAGCATCAGCTGACGATCTGCTGCGGGATGGGGCCGCGAAGCACGCCCGGGGTGACCTGGCGCTGGCGGAGCGGCTGTATCGCCGGGTGCTGAAACTGCGGCCCGGGGACGCCAATGCCCTGAACCTGCTCTCCGTCGCGGCGCGGCAGCGGGGCGATGCGGCGGCGGCGGTGGCGCTTTCGGCCGAGGCCCTGGCCCAGCAGCCGCGCAGCCCGGTGTTCCTGGCGAGCCATGGCGCGGCGCTGGCGGAAGCAGGGCGACTGGCGGAGAGCATGGCTGTGCTGCGGGCAGCGCTGGCGCTGCGGCGGGCAGACCCGGTCTCGCTGCGCAATCTCGGCCAGGCGATGTGCGGGATGGGAGATGCCGCCGGGGCGGTGGCGCCGCTGTCCCGCGCCGCCGAACTGGCCCCGGGAACGCCGGAGCCCTGGCTGGCGCTGGCCCATGCGCTGCGCGACATCGGCGCCGATGGCGCGGCGCCGGCGGCGCGGCGGGCGCTGTCCCTGCCCGGAATCTCCCCGGGCCTGGCGGCGCAGGCGCGCTTCCTGCTGGCAGGGCTGGGCGCCGATGCGGCGCCGGATCGGGCGCCGGCGGCCTATGTGCGGGACCTGTTCGACCAGTATGCGCCGCGCTTCGATGCGGACCTCGAAGGCAATCTCGGCTACCGCACGCCGGCGCTGCTGGCGGCGTTGCTGGAGGAGGCCGGGATTGTGGCGGATGCGTCCCGCCGGGTGCTCGACCTCGGCTGTGGGACCGGGCTTTCGGGGCTGGCGCTGAAGCCCTTCGCGCAGCGGCTGGAAGGGCTGGACCTGTCGCCGCGCATGCTGGCGCAAGCCAAGGCGCGCGGCATCTATGACGCGTTGCATGAGGCCGACCTGCTGGACTGGCTGCCGACGCGCCGCGCCGGCTTCGATGTGGTGGCGGCGGCGGATGTGCTGAACTACCTCGGAGACCTGGCGCCGGCGCTGGCGGCGATGGGGCGGGCGCTGGCGCCTGGCGGCATCGCCGCCTTCAGCATCGAGGCCGGGGAAGGTGCTGCCTATGCCCTCGGCCCGGCCTTGCGGTATCGCCACGACCCAGACCATGTCGCGGCACTCGCCACGGCGGCGGGGTTTTCCGGGCTGGCGCGGCAGGGGGCGACGCTGCGGGAGGAGAAGGGCGCGCCTGTCCGGGGGGTGCTGTTCGTGCTGCGGCGCGGCTGAACGCCTTTCCGGCATCCGGAACGCGACTATCTTCCGCGCCTCGCCGTCGCATGACAGGCTTCCGGCAGAAGAACACCGGAGGAAACGATGCGGATCACGCGGCTGTTAGGCGCCCTGCTGTTGGCATGCCTCGGGGCGGGCGCGGCCTCGGGCCAAACCTTCCCCAGCCAGCCTGTGCGGATGGTCATTCCCTTCCCACCCGGCGGCCCGGTGGACACCTTTGGCCGCATCCTGGCGCGTGGCCTGTCCGATCAGCTGCGCCAGCCCGTGGTGCTGGACCATCGGGCCGGCGCTGGCGGCGTGATCGGCATGGACGCCGTGGCGAAGGCGGCGCCGGATGGCCTGACCATCGGCATCGGCGGCCCCGGCGCGCTGGCCGTCGCGCCAAGCCTGATGGCGCGCATGCCCTATGATCCGCTGCGCGATTTCACGCTGATCGCCCAGGCCGTCGGCGTGCCGGAATTGCTGGTCGTCTCGCCCGGCGTCCCGGCGCGCGATGTGGCGTCGCTGGTCGCGCTGGCGCGGCGGCAGCCGGGCACGATCAACTTCGCCTCCGCCGGCAGCGGCACCTTCCCGCATCTGGCGGGGGAGTTGTTCAAGATGCGCGCCGGGATCGATATCCAGCACGTCCCCTATCGCGGCGCCGCGCCGGCGATGGCGGACCTGATGACGGGCCGCGTGCAGATGATGTTCGCCGATGCCCCGGTGGTGCTGCAGCAGATCCGCGCCGGCAGCCTGGTGGCGCTGGCGGTGGCGAGCCGCGCCCGCTTCGCCGGCCTGCCCGACCTGCCGACGCTGGCCGAAGCCGGCCTGCCGGGGGTGGAGGCCGATAGCTGGTATGCGATGGTGGCGCCCGCCGGCCTGCCGGCGGATCGCCTCGCCATCCTGCATCGCGCCCTGCTGGCGACGCTGGCGGATGCGGAAACCCAGCGCCTGCTGGCCGAACAGGGCGGGCATGGTATCGGCGATACGTCGGACGCCTTCGCCACGCATCTGCGCGCCGAGATCGCGAAATGGGGCGAGGTGGTCCGTACCGCTGGCGTGCGGATGGAATGACCGGCGCCATGACCCCTCCGCGCGGCATGACCGAACCAAATCCGCGCGGCATGACCGAACCAAGTCCGCGCGGCATGACCGCGACCCAGAAGATCATCGCCCGCGCCGCCGGGCTGCCGCGCGTGGAGGCCGGGGACTACGTGACCGTCACGCCTGACGCGACCGTCAGCATGGAGCTGAACTGGCCCGTGCAGATGGCCGACATGGCGCGCACCGGCATCACGCGCCTGCCAAGGCCGGACAAGGCGGTGATCGTGGTGGACCACACCACCACCGCGTCCATGGGCTCCGCGCACCATGTCTCCCACAAGCGGATGCGGGAATTCTGCGCCGAACAGGGCATCACGCAGTTCTTCGGGCCGGGCAACGGGCTGCGCCATCACCTGCTGGTGGAGAAGGGCATCGCGCGCCCCGGCTCCTTCGTCTTCGGCGATGAGCAGAACATCGCCAGCATCGGCGCCTTTGGCGCGCTGTGCATCCCCATTTCGCGGGAGGTGCTGGTGCCGCTGCTGACCGATGAGAACTGGGTGCAGGTGCCGATGGGCGCGCGCTTCACGCTGACCGGCGCGCTGCCCTTCGGCGTTTCCGGCCGCGACCTCGCGCAGGTGATCATCCGGGATTTCGGCACCGGCGACCGGCTGCTGCAATGTTCCGTCGAATTCGAGGGGCCTGGCGTCGCCGCGCTCAGCCTTGATGACCGGCAGGCGATCCTGGCGACGCTGTATCACGCCGGCGCCGATACCGGGCTGATGGCGCTGGATCAGGCGGCGCTGGACTTCGTCCGCGCCCGCGCGGCGGGCCGGCCGTGGGAGGCCGTGACGGCCGACCCGGACGCGGATTATGTGGTGGACATCACCTATGACCTGTCCGCCTTGCGCCCGATGGTGACCGTGCCGCCGGAGGTCCATGGCGGCGTCGAGGTCACCGCCGTCGCGGGCAGGCGGGTGACGCAGGCGACAATCGGGTCCTGCGCCGGAGGCAGGATGGAGGATATGCGCGCCGTCGCCGCCGTGCTGCGCGGCCGCCAATTGGCCGACGGTGTGACGATGTACATCACCCCCGGAAGCCGGGAGGTCTATGCCGAGGCGGGGCGCGAAGGGCTGCTGACCATCTTCGCCGAGGCCGGCGCCGCCGTGCTCGCGCCAGGCTGCACGACCTGCTGGGGCTATCAGGGGCAGATCGCGGATGGGGAAGTGCTGATCACCAGCAACCAGTTCAACTATACCGGCCGCAACGGCAGCCGGCTGTCCGAGATCTATATCGCCGGTCCCTACGCCGTGGCCGCCGCCGCTGTCGCCGGCCGCATCATCGACCCGCGGGAGCTGCTGACACCATGAGCGGGACGACGCTGCGCGGCCGGGTGTGGAAATTCGGCGACAACATCAGCGGCGATGACGGGATCATCGAATTCTCGATTGTCGCCAACGGCTTCGGCAAGGCCTTCGATACGGACGCCCTGCGCGCCATGTGCTTCCGGCGCCTGCGCCCCGAATTCCCGGCTGAGGTGCGGCCAGGCGATATCGTCGTCGCCGGGCGCAATTTCGCCCATCACAGCCATATCGAGGTGCCGGTGGCGATGAAGGCGGCGGGGATCGTCGCGGTGGTGGTGGAATCCGCGGAAAGCGCCATCATCCGGCGTGCGCTGAATATCGGCCTGCCCTTCATCACCTGCCCCGGCATCGCCGCGGCGGTACAGGATGGGGAGGTGCTGGAAGCGGACCCGGCCACCGGCATCATCCGCGCACCCTCCGGCAAGGTGCTGCAAGCCCGGCCCTATTCGCCGGGAATGGTCAAGGTATGGCAGGCCGGGGGCGCCATCGCGCTGCTGGAACAGCAGCACCTGCTGCTCGGCGGCCGGAAGCTCATGAAGGATTAGCCAGCGCGCGGGCCAGTGCCGCGACATCCAGTGCGGCAGGGCTGGCGGGATGGCGCGTCAGCAGCGCGGTCTGATGCCGGATGGCGTCCGGCACCTTGGCATCGCGGCGGATGATGCCGGCGAGCGGCAGGCCGCGCTTGAGAAAGCGCCGCGCCGCGGCATCCAGCGTGGCATGCGTGCGCTGGCCAGCGGCGACGCTGCTGGCGAAGTTCACCACCAGCCGCGCCTCCGTCCCCGGTCCAGCCGCATCGGTGGCGAACAGCTTCAGCACGGCATAGGCGTCGGTCAGGCTGGTGGGTTCTTCCGTCGCCACCAGCAGCAGCAGGTCCGCCCCCGCCACCAGCCGCCGCTGCGGCGCTTCCACCCCCGCGCCAACATCCACCAGCACATCCTGCCACCGCGCCGCGAGCCGCCGCGGCAGCGCCGCCGCGCGGTCCATCGCCCGCGCCCCCAGCCCCGCCAAAGCGCCGGAACCCGACCGGCCGGGCAACAAGTAGAATCCCTCCGGCAGCGAAAGCGCCGCCTGTTCTGGTGGCATGTCCTGGCGCAGCACGGCACCGAGATCGCGCGCGGGGTTCAGGCCCAACTGCACATCGGCATTGGCGAGCCCGAGATCCGCATCCATCAGCACCACGCCCCGCCCGCGCTGCGCCAAAGCATGCGCCAGCGTGATGGCGAGCCAAGTCTTGCCGACGCCGCCCTTGCCGGAGGCGATGGCGATGACGCGGCCGGGGGAGGGAAGATGTGCGGCGCTCATCGTGGGGAATCCATGCCGGGTGTTGTGAGCAGCCGCGCGGCGAGGCTTTCGGCGGTCAGCACCTCCAGCCCCGTCGCGGCGTCCGGGCCGGTGCCGGCTTCGGTCAGGGCGAGGCCTTCCGCCGCCGCGCTCAGCACGCCGCCAAGCCGCCGCACCGCATCAAGCCGTGTCGGCAGCAGATGGTGGCAGCCCAGCAGGTGGAAGGCGCGCGCCGTCTCCGCCGCTTCTTCCGCATCCAGCCCGGCGGGCAGCACCAGCACCGGCGTGCCCCGCACGGCGGCCAGCAGCGCCGCCAGGGCGCGGGCGGCGCCGGGGTTGAAGGGATCGCAGCCCGGCAGGTCCACCAGGGCCGGCTGCCCGGCCGCGCGCCGCGCCAGCGCCTTGCCGAGCGCCCCCGGCCCGCTGGCGACGGCCATCGGCAGGCCAAGCACGCGGGCGAAGGCAGCAAGCTGTTCGGTCGCGCCGGCTCGCCGGCCATCGGCGGTGACCAGCAGCGGCGGTGTGCCGGCGATGACGAGCCGGGTGGCGAGCTTCGCCGCCGTCAGCGTCTTGCCGCCGCCTGGCGGGCCGATCAGCAGCAGCGGCGCGTCCATCAGCGGCAGTGGCGCGAAGCGCAGTGCGTTCGCCAGTGCCAGGTGCAGCGGCCCATCCGCCAGCCGCGCGCCCAGCACCCCTGGCAGGTTGTGCCGCGCCAGCGCCGGCGGCAGGGCGGGGGTTGCCACGGCTTCGGGGTTGATGAGGAGGGGCTCGTCATCGTGTTCGCGCGCCGCCGTCACCTCCACCCCACCGGCGACGCGCCGGGTGGACAGCAGCACGGCGTCATCACCGAGTTCGGCGCGCAGCTGCGCCATCGCATCCGCCATCCGGGGCGCGCGGAAGACCAGCAGTTTCATGCCTGCACGGTGCCGACGGTCCGGATGCGCGCGCGCGGGTGGATCTCGGCATGGGCGAGCACGCTGGTGGTCGGGCGGAAGCGTTCCACCACGGCGCGGACATGGGCGCGGATGCCACCTGAGCAGACCAGCACCGCCGGCTCCCCGGCCGCGCTCGCGGCATCGAAGGCATCGCGCATCGCGCCCATGAAGGCGGAGAGCCGGGAAGGCGCCATGGCCAGCTGCTTGTCCTCACCCGGGCCGGCGAGGGATTCCTGGAAGGCCTGTTCCCATTCGGGGCCGAGCCCGATGATCGGCACATAGCCGCCGGGCCCCCGCGCCGCATCGCAGATCTGGCGCGCCAGCCTTGCGCGCACCGTCGCCACCATGGCGGAAACACCGCGCGCGCCCTGCGCCACGGCTTCCTGCATGCCTTCCAGGATGGTCGGCAGGTCCCGGATGGAAACCCGTTCCGCGAGCAGTGCCTGCAACACGCGCTGCACGGTGCCGAAGCTCGCCTGCGCCGGGATCAGGTCCGAGATCAGCCGCTTGTGTTCCACCGCCAGGTCATCGATCAGCTTCTGCGTCTCGGCGAAGGACAGCATCTCCGCCATGTTCTCCCGCGTCACTTCCGTCAGATGTGTCGCCAGCACGCTCGCGGCATCGACCACGGTGCAGCCGATGGCGAGTGCCTCATCCCGCTGGGCTTCCTCGATCCAGGCGGCGGGCAGGCCGAAGGTCGGTTCCTGCACGCGTTCGCCCTGGATGGCGGGCGGATTGCCGCTGGGGTCGATCGCCAGGTGCATCGGCGGCTTGAGGGCGCCGCGCGCGGCCTCGATTTCCTTCACGCGGATCACGTAGGTGTCCGATGGCAATTGCAGATTGTCCTGGATACGGACGGAGGGCAGCACGAAGCCGAGCTCCTGCGCGGTGGTCCGGCGCAGCGCGCGGATCTGTTCCGACAGTCGCGGCGCATCGCCCGCCGCCAGGCCAAGCAGGCCGTAGCCGAGTTCGAGCCGCAGCAGGTCCATCTTCAGCGCGTCGGAGGCCGGCGGTTCGCCCGGTGGCGGCGGCGGCGCCTCGGCGATCCTGCGCCGGGCGAGGTCCGCGCGGTGCTGCTGGCGTGCCCCCCAGGCGGCACCACCGGCCAGGGCCAGGAAGGGCAGCAGCGGCATGCCTGGCATCAGCGCCATCAGCCCCGCCGCGCCGGCGGCCAGCGCCAGCGGTTTGGCGCCACCGAGTTGCAGGGCCAGCGCCTCATCCGCCCGGCCTTCGACGCCGCCCTTGGTCACCACGATGCCGGCGGCGATGGAGACGAGCAGCGAGGGGATCTGGGTGACCAGCCCATCGCCGATCGTCAGCGTCGAGAAGGTGGTCACCGCTTCGCCGAAGGGCAGGCCGTGGCGGATGGTGCCGATGGCGATGCCGGCGAGCAGGTTGATCAGCGTGGTGATGACGCCGGCGATGGCATCGCCGCGGACGAATTTCGCCGCACCATCCATGGCGCCGTAGAAGCCGCTTTCCTCCTCCAATTCGCGCCGGCGGCGGCGGGCTTCGTCTTCCGTCACGATGCCGGCGGAAAGGTCCGCGTCGATCGCCATCTGCTTGCCCGGCATCGCATCCAGGCTGAACCGCGCGGCCACTTCCGCGATGCGGCCGGAGCCCTTGGTGACGACGACGAAATTGACGATCAGGAGAATGGCGAAGACGATCAGCCCCACCAGCACATCGCCGCCCATCAGGAAGCCGCCGAAGGCGGAGACGACGTGGCCTGCCGCCATCGGCCCTTCATGCCCATGCGTCAGGATCGCGCGCGTCGTCGCGACGTTGAGCGCCAGGCGCAGCAGCGTGGTCAGCAGCAGCACCGTGGGGAAGCTGGTGAAATCCAGCGGCCGCTGCATGAACAGCGCCACCATCAGCACAAGGACGGAGGCGGTGATGGACAGCGCCAGCCCGCCATCCAGCAGCCAGACCGGCAGCGGCACGACCAGCACCGCCACCAGCATGACGACGCCAAGCCCGAGCGCCACGTCACCGGAGGGACGCGCGCGGCCGAGCCAGGCGGAAAGGGCGATTCCGTCCAAGGATCAGTCCGCTTCGGCGAAGCTGGGCAGCGGCGGCATCATCTGCCCCGGCGCGGGCGGCACGGCGACGCCCGCGGCGCGGTAGTCCTGCAACTTGTTGCGCAGCGTGCGGATGGAGATGCCGAGGATCTCCGCCGCCCGCGTGCGATTGCCGAGGCAGTGGGACAGCGTCTCGATGATCAGCTCGCGCTCCACCTCCTCCACCTTCCGGCCGACGAGGCGCGCGACCTGGCTGGCGGCGGGCATGGTGGGTGCCGTGCGGGTTGGCGCCTCGGCATGTGGCGTGGCGCGGGCCATGAGTTCGATGGCATCGGCACCGATCGCATCGCCTTCCGCCAGCAGCACGGCGCGATGGATCGCGTTTTCCAACTCCCGCACATTGCCGGGCCAGGCATGGCCGAGCAGCGCGGCGCGGGCGGGCGCTGTCAGCGCGCGGTCCGCCAGGCCGTTGGCGAGCGCGTAGCGATGGGCGAAATGCGTGGCCAGCGGCAGGATATCGGCCGGGCGTTCGCGCAGCGGCGGGATGTGCAGGGCGATGACGTTGAGGCGGAAATAGAGGTCCTCCCGGAACCGGCCATGCGCCACCTCCATCGCCAGGTCCCGATGCGTCGCGGCGAGGATGCGGACATCGACCTTCATCGGCGCTGAGCCACCGAGGCGATCCACTTCGCGTTCCTGGATGACGCGGAGGATCTTCGCCTGCAGCCGGGGGTCCATCTCGCCGATCTCGTCGAGCAGCAGCGTGCCGCCCTCGGCCTGTTCGAACTTGCCCTTGCGGGTGGCGATGGCGCCGGAAAAGGCGCCCCGCTCATGCCCGAACAATTCGGATTCGAGCAGCGATTCCGGCAGCGCCGCGCAGTTCAGTGCGACGAAGGGGCCGCGTGCGCGGCGCGATGCCGCATGCAGGTGCCGCGCCAGCACTTCCTTGCCGGTGCCGCTTTCCCCGGTGATGAGGACCGAGGCATCCGCCCGCGCCACCTGCGCGACGCGGGCCAGCAGCGTGGCCATCGCAGGGTCCCGCGCCACCGGGCCTTCGGTGACCGGTTCCGCCCCCGCGGCCTGGAGCATGGCGATGATGAGGTCCGCATCCGGCGGCAGCGGCAGGAAATCCCGCGCCCCGGCCTCGATGGCGCGGACGGCGGCATCCGCATCCTCCGCCCGGCCGCAGGCGACGACGGGGCAGGCGATGCGTTCGGCAGCCATCGCCTGCACCAGCCACACCACATCATGCCGCAGATCGACCAAGGCGAGATCGGCGCCTTCCGCCCGCAACCGGCTGAGACCGGTGGCGACGCCCTCGGCATGGGCGAGCTTCGCGCCGCGCGCGATGGCGACGCGGGCGGCGGCGCCGAGTTCGCCTTCCAGCGACCCGATGATGAGAAGCCGTGCCATGGGCCTATCCCGCCCGGTCCGACTTCACGATCTCCGTCATCGTGACGCCGAGGCGATTGTCCTCGACCATCACCACCTCGCCCCGCGCGACGAGGCGGTTGTTGACGTAGATGTCCACCGCTTCCCCCAGCTTGCGGTCCAGCTCCACAACCGCGCCACGGCCGAGCTTCAGCAACTGGCTGACCTGCATCGTGGCGCGGCCGAGCACGGCGCTGACCTGCACGGGAATGTCATAGACCGCGTCGAGGTCGCGCGGCCCGCTCGGGAGTGGCGAGGATTGCTGTGCTTCCGTCGCCGGCACCGCTTCGAAACCGTCATTGCCGCTCATGCTTCCTGCCCTTCGGTCCAGATGCCGGCCTGGCGCAGCACCGCCGCGATGGCGCGGCGCCTTTCATCCAGCGAGACGACCAGTGCGCCGTCCCGCCATTCGATCCGCGCATCCCCCGGCGGCACTGACGCATCGCCGACCAGCGAGGGCCCGCCCTGTGGCAGCCGATCCGTCAGCGGAGCGACCAGCGCGGGCGCCACGGTGAGGATGGCTTCCGGCTGGTTGGCGATGGCGGGCAGCAACGGGCGGACCAGATCCTCCACCAGCCCCGGCGCATGCCGCGCGGCAAGGCCGGGCAGCGCGGTATCGAGGGTGGCGAGCAGCAGGGCCGCGAGCGCATGGGCCGAGTCCTCCGCCACGCGCTGCCCAGCCTGCGTCGCATCCGCCATGGCGCGGGCCATGGCTTCCAGCGCGCGCTTCATCGCCGCTTCCTGTGCCGCGGCCTGGAGAGCGCGGCCTTCGGCCAGGCCCTCCGCATGGCCGATGGCGCGGCCGGCTGCCTCCCCCTCCAGCCGCGCCGCTTCCAGCAGGGCGGGATCGGGGGGTATTGCCGGTTGCGGCGCTGGCAGGGCGGCGATTGCCGGTGGCAGGGACAGGTCGGGCAGTCGCAATCCGGCCATCATGAGATCATCGCCTCATCCCGCCCATCGGCGATCTGGATCTGGCCCTGCGCGGCGAGATCCTTGGCGATGCCGACGATGGTGGCCTGTGCGTCGTCCACATCCTTCAGCCGCACCGCGCCGAGCGCCGCGAGATCGTCCTTCAGCAGCTTCGAGGCGCGTTCGGAGAGGTTGGCGAAGAACATGTCGCGCAGGGTTTCCGTGGACCCCTTCAGCGCCAGTGTCAGCTTGTCCTTCGGCACGGCGCGCAGCAGGGCCTGCACGCCCGCGCCATCCAGGCGTTGCAGATCGTCGAAGGTGAACATCAGCGCGCGGATGCGTTCCGCGCTTTCGCGGGATCGTTCCTCCAGGGCCGAAAGGATGCGCCCTTCCGCCGCGCGGTCGAGGTTGTTGAAGATTTCCGCCATCACCTCATGCGCATCGCGGCGCGAGGAACGCGCGAGGTTGGACATGAACTCCATGCGCAGCGTGCGCTCCACGCCTTCCAGCGCTTCCTTCTGCACCGTCTCCATCCGCAGCATGCGCATCACCACCTCCATCGCGAAGCCTTCCGGCAGCAGCGACAGCACGCGCGCCGCGTGGTCCGGCCGGATCTTCGACAGCACGACGGAGACGGTCTGCGGGTATTCGTTCTTCAGGTAGTTCGCGAGCACGGCCTCGTTCACATTGCCCAGCTTGTCCCACATGGTGCGACCGGCGGGGCCACGGATTTCCTCCATGATCTGGGCGACGCGGTCCTTCGGCAGCGTCTTCAGCAGCAGGCGTTCCGTGCTTTCGTAGCTGCCGACGAGATGCCCGGTCTGGCCCATCTGGCCGCGGAATTCGGCGACCACGGCCTGCACCGTCTCGGACGCCACATTGCCGAGCGCCGCCATGGAGAGGGAAAGGTCGCGGATCTCATCCTCATGCAGCCGGGAGAAGATCTTCGCCGCCTGATCCTCGCCGAGTGCCAGCATCAGGGTTGCCGCTTTCTGCGAGCCGGTCTGGCGGGCGGTCATGTCGCATCCTCCGGCGCCAGCCAGCGCCGCAGGACGGCGGCGGCGGCATCGGCGTTGCCATCGACCAGGACGGCCAATTCCTGCAACGCGCTCGCGCTCATCTGTCCTTCGATGCGGGCGATATCGATCATCTGGTCCTCCACCGCGCCGGCCGCGTGGTTTGCCGCGGCCGCGAGGACGGGCTGGCCATCCGGGCCGGTGACGGGGGTGCCATCCGCCGCGACCTCGAACGCCACGCCATCGGCGCCGATCCCGGCCACGCCGATGCCGCCCGTGGCACCCATGCCCGCCAAGGCTGGCTGGGGTGCCAGGGCGAGGGAGAGGCGATTGGCCACCGGGCGGCCGACGAGCAGGATGGCGGCCAGCGCGACAAGGGCGAGGATCGCGCTTTCCAGCAGCCGCGCCATCATCGCCGGCGGAATGACCTGGCCGAGGATGCTGAAGCCGTCCGCCGCCGCTTCGGCCGGCGGTGGTTCGGCGAAGCGAAGGTTCACCACCTCCACCTTGTCGCCGCGCTGTTCGTTGAAGCCGACGGCGGACCGCGCGAGCGCCATGATGCGCTGCAATTCCTCCGCCGTGCGTTCGCGGAAACGCGGCGGCGCGCCATCGGGCTGCGGTTCCCACACGCCATCCACCAGTGCGGCAAGCGACAGGCGCCGCACCGCGGGCTGTTCGCGCAGCGTGTTGCGCGTCACGCGCCCGATTTCGAAATTCGTCGTTTCCTCCTGCCGCGACTGTTCGTTGCGCGCGCCGGCGCCGTGGGCATCGGCGCCGGGCAGTTGGTTGGCCACGGAGACACCGCCGGCTTCCGCGTTGCGGCTGCTCTCGGTGGTGGATTGGGTGCTGCGTGGTACCTGGTTCTCGGGGTCGAAGCGTTCTTCCGTGGTCTGCACACGGTCGAAATCCATTTCGACCGAGGCTTCGGCGCGGACGCGGCCGGCACCGAGGATCCGCTCCAGCATATCCTCCACCGCGCGGGACAGCCGGGCTTCGGTGGTGCGGCGCAGTTCCTCCCCGGTCTGGGCGGCGGCCGGGCCGGCCAGTGCCTGGCCGCCGCGCGCCAGCAATTCGCCCCGGCTGTCGATGATGGAGACGGCCTGCGGGCGCAGCCCGGGCACGGCGGTGGCGACCAGGTGCAGCACGGCCTGCACGCCTTCGCGGTCCAGTCGCTGGGCGCCCTGCATGGTCAGCACCACGCTGGCCTGCGCTTCCGCGCGGTCCCGGGAAAACGGTTCGCGCCGCGGCAGCACGAGGTGCACGCGCGCCCCACGCACGCCGGACAGGCCGCGGATGGTGCGGGACAATTCGCCTTCCAGGGCGCGCAGGCGGTTCACATCCTGCTGGAAGGGCGTTGTGGTCAGGCTTTCGCCGCGATCGAAGATCTCGTAGCCGACGGAGCCCCCTGTGGGCAGGCCTTCGCGCGCCAGCAGCAGCCGCAGGCGGGGCACTTCGGATTCCGGGACCAGCACCTGCGCGCCACCGGCGCCCAGCCGGTGCGGCACGCGGGCGCGCTCCAGCGCGGCCACGACCTGCCCGGCGTCTCGCGGGTCGAGGTCCCCGTACAGCAAGGCCATGGGCGGCTCGGCGGCCCGCAGGGCAAGCCAGGCCACCAGGCCCAGCGTCGCGGCGCCGACACCCAGCAGGGCGAGCAGCCGCAGCGGCCCGAAGCCGCGGAGTTGCGCGATCAGGCCTTCCATGCGGCCAGCCGCGTCACGACGCATCCTGCGTCGGTGTCTTCGATAGACATCCTGCCCATCCCCAGGCCGGGGAACGCCCCGGCTGGGCAGGTTTTGCCGGGTGACGGATGAGTCCGCGGTTAACGCCGCGCGGTCATTCCGCCGGTGCCGCTATTCATCGCCCTCCAGCCTTTCGATATCCTCATCCGAAAAGCCGAAATGCTGCGCGATTTCATGGATCAGCACGTTGCGGACGAGCCTGAACAGGTCCTCCCCCGTCTCCACCCATTCGAGCAGGATGGGCTCGCGGTAGAGCGTGATGCTGTCCGGCTCCATCGGCGCGTCGAAGACGCTTTTGTGGGTCAGCGGCGTGCCGCGATAAAGGCCGGTCAGCGCCCAGGGGCTCTCGAGGCCGAGTTCCTGCGCCGTTTCCTCATCCGCCACATCCTCCACCACGATGGCGGCGCCGCGCACGAGATCGCGCAGTTCCTGGGGGATTGCGGAAAAGGCCTGCTCGGCCATCTCCACGATATCCTCGACGGTCGGCGGGTGGTGAAAGCGGGTCATGCCGCCTTGCAGCCCGCCGACGGAGCCTCGTCAAGTCACAGCCCGAAGTCACAACCCGGAATATCCGCATGATCCTGCCCCTGGATGCCGAAACCCGGGCTGCGCTGCCCGGGGTGTTGCCGCTTTGGCGGCTCGTCGAAGGCCGGGACGCCATCCGCCGGGATTTCCGCTTCGCCGATTTCAGCGCCGCCTGGGGGTTCATGGCCCGAGTGGCGCTGCTGGCGGAACGCCAGGATCACCACCCGGAATGGCGGAATGTCTGGAACCGCGTCGAAATCCTGTTGACGACGCATGATGCCGGCGGGCTTTCGGCGCGGGATGTGGCGCTGGCCCAGGCTATCGATGCGGTGGCGGCCGATGGCCATGCCCAGGGTGCAAAGGATTCGTGACGCTGGCCAGACCCGCCCTTGCTCGCCTAGGTTGAGCAACCCGTCGGTGGCCCGAAAGGCTGCCGATCCGGTCTGGTTTGACGACATGCCACTTCGAAGGGAGAGACTGGGATGCTGAAGCGCAGAACAATGCTGGGTGGCGCGCTGGCCGCACCGGCGCTGCTGACGACCGGCCAGGGCGCCTTCGCCCAGGCCGCTGGCCCCATCCGTATCGCGACCGCCGGGCCGATGACCGGCCAATATGCGGCATTCGGCGGGCAGATGCGCGCCGGCGCCGAACAGGCGGTGGCGGATCTCAATGCGGCGGGCGGTGTGCTTGGCCGGCAATTGGCGCTCGAGATCGGCGACGATGCCTGCGACCCCCGCCAGGCGGTGTCCGTGGCGAATCAGCTCTCGGCCCGGCGCGTGGCGCTGGTGGCCGGGCATTTCTGCTCCGGCAGTTCGATCCCCGCCAGCAAAGTGTATGGTGAGGAGAATGTGCTGCAGATCAGCCCCGCCTCCACCAATCCGCGCTTCACCGATGAAGGCGGCTGGAACACCTTCCGCGTCTGCGGGCGGGACGACCAGCAGGGCCTGGTGGCCGGTCGCTACATCGCGACCAACATGCGCGGCCAGCGCGTGGCCATCCTGCACGACAATTCCGCCTATGGCCGCGGCCTGGCGGAGGAGACGAAGAAGTCGCTGAACGGCGCCGGCGTCACCGAAGCGCTGTTCAGCGCCTATACGCCGGGTGAGCGCGACTATTCCGCCATCGTGTCCCGCCTCCAGCAGGCGAACATCCAGGTGGTCTATGTCGGCGGCTACCACACGGAATCCGGGCTGATCCTGCGCCAGGCGAAGGAGCGCGGGCTGAACATCACGCTGATCGGCGGTGATGCGCTGGTGACCAACGAATTCTGTGCGCCGGGAGACCGGCAGGAGGTAGCGGATGAAAGAGCCGCACGTTGAAGGACTAGCCATCCACGACGACCCCGAGTCATGCGTTGTCACTCGCGAGGGTGCCGGCGAAGCGTTGACAGGGGCACCAGCGGGCTGGGTATTGAG
>CANJXD010000070.1 GCA_947478535.1 Acetobacteraceae bacterium | reverse complement strand
GTACGGTCGATCTCCTACGCCCGTGCTGGTGTCATGCCGTCATGGGGGCGGCGCCTCGACCCCGCGCTGATCAACATGCTCGCCGTGTATGTGCACGCGCTTGGCGGCGGCGAGAACTGACAAGGGTCCCGAGGTCATATCATGAGCACCATCCCGGGTCCGGACCGCATGCGACCGGTGGGGGTATCCCCCCCACCCGCCACGCCGGACCAGCCGCTCTACGCTGATCGCCAGAAGGTCTACCCGAAGGCGGTGCGCGGGACGGTTCGCCGTGCGAAGTGGGCCGTGCTCATTCTGTGCCTCGGACTCTACTACCTCGTTCCCTGGCTGCGGTGGGACCGCGGCCATGGCGCGCCGGACCAGGCGGTTCTGGTCGATATCGGCAATGGCCGCCTGTTCTTCTTCTTCATCGAAATCTGGCCGCAGGAGGTATACTTCCTGACCGGCCTGCTGATCCTGGGCGCGATCGGGCTATTCGTCGCGACAAGCCTGTTCGGGCGGGTCTGGTGCGGCTTCGCCTGTCCGCAGACGGTCTGGACCGACCTGTTCATGTGGGTCGAGCGCATCATCCAGGGCGACCGGAATGAGCGCATGCGCCTCGACAAGGCGCCGTGGTCGGTGGAGAAGTTTCGGAAGAAGGGCCTCACCCACGCTGTCTGGTTGCTGATCGCAGCGGCGACTGGCGGCGCCTGGATCATGTATTTCAACGATGCGCCAACCGTGACGGTGGATATCCTCACCGGCCGCGCCTCGACCGACATCTACTTCTATTTCGGCCTGTTCACGGCAACGACCTACCTCCTCGCGGGTTGGGCGAGGGAACAGGTCTGCACCTATATGTGCCCCTGGCCGCGCTTCCAGGCCGCGATGCTGGACGAGAATTCCCTCGTCGTGACCTATCGCGACTGGCGGGGTGAGCCGCGTGGCAAGGCGAAGGCTGCGGGCATCGGTGATTGCGTTGAATGCCAGGCCTGCGTGAATGTGTGCCCGACAGGCATCGATATTCGCGATGGCCAGCAGTTGGAATGCATCGGCTGCGGTCTCTGCATCGATGCATGTGACGACATCATGCGGAAGCTGGATCGCCCGACCGGGCTGATCGCCTTCGAGACGCTGGCGAATTTGGCTTCGTCCACCGCGGTGACGAAGCCGATGTCTCCCTGTGCGGCGCGGACCCAACTCGGCATGAAGGCGCGCAGCATGCCGCGCTTCATCCGGCCTCGGACGCTGCTGTATGCGGGTATGCTCGGCACCGTCGCCTCGATCATGGTGGGCACCTACCTGTTGCGGCAGACAGTGACCCTGTCCGTGCTGCGGGATCGTGCGCCGCTATTCGTCTCCCTGTCCGATGGGTCGATCCGCAACGGCTACACCCTGAAGATCGCCAACAAGGAACGCGATGGCGGCGTGCTGACGCTGATCGTCGAATCGGCGACGCCGCTGCGGATGCTGGTCCAGGAAGCGCATGAAGTGGCGCCCAATCGCTTTGAGGTCTCGACGCGGGGTGACGGCATCACCCAATGGCGCGCCCTGGTGACGCAGCCGGTCGGCCAGCCGCGCCATGAGTCGATCCCCATCACCTTCCGCCTGCTCGATGCCCGCGGCCGGAGCGTCATCGCAGAACGCAGCGTTTTCCTGGGACCGAAATGACATGAGCGACGCCATTCTTCGTGCCCGGCCACCCCGCAGCGGCTGGATCCCCTGGGTCTTCGTCGGTGGCATGGCCCTGGTCATCGTAGTGAACCTGGTGCTGGTCTGGTTTGCGCTGACCACCTTCACTGGTGTGACCGTGGGGCATGCCTATGATCGTGGCCGCACCTACAACGCAGTGATCGAGGCAGCGGCTCGCCAGGAATTGCTGGGTTGGCGAGCGCAGGTCGCACTGGAGGGTGAGCGCCTGACCGTCGTCGTGAATGACCGCGATGGCCGCCCTGTCGATGGCCGCCTGGAAGGGGAACTGCTTCGCCCGCTTGAAGGCAGCACCCTGCCCGTCACCTTCTCCGCGCTGGGTCACGGACGTTACGCCGCAACGGTCGCGCCTGGTCGTCTGGGCCAGTGGGAAGCGCGTCTCAGCCTGACCTCGGCGCAGGGTGAGCGGCTGGACATCCGCCAGCGGGTCATCGTGCGATGACGATGGCGGTGAGCATGCCGGAGGGGTTCGCGCCCGGACAGGCCGGCGTGTCTCGATCGCATTGCGCGCATTGCGCCGCCGAACTCGCGCCCGGCCAAGGTGAATTCTGCTGCACGGGCTGCTCTGGCGCGCATGCTCTGGTGCGGGGGTTGGGCCTTGATGCCTTTTACCAGCGCCAGGAAACCGCGGCAGGGACGTTGCGCCCGCCGGAGACGCCAGCCGTCGCCGATTTCACATCTCTCGCTGTCGCCGGGGTTGGCGGGACCTACAGCATCGACTTCATCGTCAGCGGTTTGACCTGTGGCGCCTGCGTCTGGCTCGTCGAGCAGGCCTTGGCGGCGGAGCCCGACGTCATCCGCGCTCGGGCCAGCCTTTCCTCACGACGTCTCACCGTGGCCTGGCGCGGGGATGCGCAACGCGCGAGCGGCCTCGCCGGCCAGATCGCGCGGCTCGGCTTCCGGGTTGCGCCATGGTCGCCGGCCTGCCTGCGCGCGACCGAGGATGCGGAGGGCCGCGCCCTGGTGCGGGCGCTGGGCATCGCCGCCTTCGGTTCGATGAACGTCATGCTCGTCTCCGTCGCCGTTTGGGTCGGTGGGGACATGGGCGAGCAGACCAAAGCCATGATGCATTGGTTGGCGGCGCTGATCGGATTGCCGACTGTGCTTGTCGCCGGCATGCCTTTCTACCGTTCAGCATGGGGCGCGGTGCGGGCAGGCCGCGCGAATATGGACCTTGCGGTCTCCCTTGGCGTGCTCGCCACCACGGCGATGAGCCTGAGCGAGACGTTCAGGAACGGGCCCTATACCTGGTTCGATGGTGCAACCTCTCTCCTCGCGCTGCTGCTGGCTGGGCGCGTGCTGGACCGCAGCATGCGCCGCAAGGCGCGCCAGGCGGTGGCGGAACTGCTGGCTCTGCAGGACGGAACCGTCCAACTGCGCTTAGCCGATGGCACGACACGCTCGGTGGCCGCGGAGAATGTGCGGGCCGGCGATAGTGTGTTCGTTGCCGCCGGCGACCGCATCCGGCTTGACGGGCTCGCCGAGGAGGCGGTGACGCTGGATACCAGCGCGACAACCGGCGAATCGCTGCCGCGGATCATCCCGGCCGGTGAAGCGCTGGCCGCTGGTTCGGTGAATATGGGCCCGGCTTTCCTGCTGCACGTCACCTCGGCGGCGCGGGACGGCTCACTGGCAGCGCTGGCCCGCCTTCTGGAACGCGCGGAGCAAGGCAAGGGCCACTTCGTCTCCCTCGCCGACCGCGCTGCGCAATACTACGTGCCGATCATCCATATCGTAGCCGTAGCGACATATCTCGGCTGGTGGCTCGGCATGGGGGTGGCTTGGCAGGCGGCGCTGGTGCCGGCGGTCGCGTCCCTGATCGTGACATGCCCCTGTGGCTTGGCGATCGCCGTGCCGGCGGTGCAGGTGGCGACGGTTGGCGCACTGTTCCGACGGGGCGTGCTGGTGGCATCGCCAACGGCACTCGAAAGGCTGGCGAGTGCCGACCACGCCGTCCTCGACAAGACTGGCACCCTGACCGAAGGTCGCCCCGACCTGCTGGGCGACAAGGATCGTGATCCCGCTTTGCTGCGGCAGGCGGCCGCGATGGCTCGTGGCAGCAGACATCCCCTCGCACAGGCTCTGGTACGCGCTTGCCCGGATGAGCCCGCGATGAGCGGCGTGCGGGAAGTGCCGGGCCGCGGGTTGATGCGCGGCAGCCTTCGCCTTGGCAGCGCCGCCTTCTGTGGCGTCGATGCCCTGGTGGATTCCGGGATGACGCTCCACCTCGTCGAGGCTGGTGGACTTCCTACCGTTTTTCATTTCCAGGATCGTCTGCGCCCCGATGCGGGCGAAGCCGTCCGGCAATTGCACGAGCTCGGCCTTGCGACGGAACTGCTGTCTGGCGATGGGCCAGGCGTGGTGGAGGCTGCGGCGGCGGCGGCCGGGATCGGTCCCTGGCAGGCGCGGGCCACTCCGGCTGACAAAGCCGCGCGGATTGAAGCGCTGCGCGCGGCTGGCGCCCGTTCGCTGATGGTCGGCGACGGTATCAATGACGCGGCGGCCCTGGCGCTGGCACATGTCTCGGCGAGCCCAGCCACGGGCACCGATGTCGCTCAGGCCGCCGCCGATATCGTCCTGCGCGGCGATGGCCTGATCGCTCTGCCCTATGCGATACGCGCGGCACGCAGGGCTCAGAAGCTGGCGAAGCAGAACATCGCCTTCAGTCTTGCCTATAATGTGGTGGCTGTGCCGGCCGCCGTGCTGGGATATGTGACGCCACTGATTGCCGCCGTTGTGATGGCAAGCAGTTCCATCATCGTCATCCTCAATGCACTGCGCGCTGGAAAGGAGGCTCCGCCTTGAACGCTCTGGTGCTTTTGGTTCCAGCAGCCTTGTTTCTCGGGCTGCTTGGTCTGGCATTGTTCCTCTGGACGCTGAAGTCCCGTCAATACGATGACCTCGACGGTGCCGCGTCTCGAATCCTGTTTGACGACCTTCCCAGAAAGGACCCTCGCTGATGGCCTACTTCCTCGCCCTGTGCGGCATCGTGGCTCTGGCCGGGCTGGCCCTGGTATCTGCGTCGCATGAGATGCCGCTGACGCTGTTCGGCTACGGCCTGTTCGGCTTCGGCGTGCTGTTCAGCTTCTTCCTTCTGAAGAAGCATTTTGACGCGGCGGATGCCGCGCGCCACTGACGCGCTTCGGCGTGGCGCGGTGATGCCGCGTTACGCCCGGACCTGCAATCGGGTCTGTCTCCAGCGTACCCCTGGGCAAGGTCCGACCTGTTCAGACACATCGCCCGGGTCCGGCTCCCGGAGTGGGACACGCATCGTTGCATGACGGCCAGGGCGGATGATCCTGGTGTCACCACAGGGGTACGGCGCGGAATTCGGCATCTTGCCCTTGTGCAATCGGCGCATCCTTCCCAAGGTCCGAACCCGGATACGGGAGACGTCTGATGGGCAGCCTGCAACGCCCCACTGCCAGTCTTGAGGATCGTTGGAATCTCGCCGGTGAACCGGTGGTGATGAACGGCATTCAGGCCCTGGTGCGCCTGCCCTTGCTGCGGCACCAGATGGATGCGCAGCAGGGATGGAATACCGCGGGCTACATCAGTGGCTATCGGGGATCGCCACTCGGCACCTATGACCGCGAACTGGAACGTCAGGCGGTGCGCCTGCAGGCCGCGAACATCGTCTTCCAGCCCGGATTGAACGAGGATCTGGCTGCCACCGCCATCTGGGGATCCCAGCAGGTGGGCCTGAGCCCAGGTGCCAAGCATGATGGTGTATTTGGCATCTGGTACGGTAAAGGGCCGGGGCTTGACCGTAGCGGCGATGTGCTGCGCCACGCCAATTCCGCCGGCACCTCCCCCAAGGGTGGCGTGCTGGCGCTTTCGGGGGATGACCCCGCGGCGAAGTCCTCCACCGTCACATCCGGGTGCGAGTTCACCTTCCAGGACCTGGAGATACCGTTCCTGGATCCGGCCGAGGTGGCGGAGGTGCTGGAATTTGGGCTGAAGGGAATCGCGCTGTCCCGTTTCGCCGGTACCTGGACCGGGCTGAAATGCGTCGCGGAAACCATGGATGCCAGCGCGACCTTGCGCGTTGATCTCGCCGCCTACGCCACCGTCGCGCCGCCCGGTGTGCCGATGCCGCCCGATGGCGTTTCGATCCGCCTGCCCGATATGGCGCAGGCGCAGGAACGTCGGCTCCGCCACTTCAAATTGCCCGCGGCTATCGCCTTCGCCCGCGCCAATGGCTTGGACCGTGTCGTCATGGACAGTCCTGCCGCCCGCTTCGGTATCGCCGTGCGTGGCAAGGCCTTCGCGACCTTGCGCCAGGCCTTGGTCGATTGCGGCATCACGCCGGAACTCGCCCGCCAGGGGGGCCTTCGGATCTGGAAAGTCGGGCTCGCCTGGCCTTTGGATGCCGAGGCTGCTCGCCACTTCGCCATGGGGCTGGAGGAGGTGCTGGTGATCGAGGATCGCCGGGCCTTTCTCGAAGTGCAGTTGCGGGAAGCGCTCTACGCGCTCGACCGCCGGCCACGCATCACCGGCAAGCGTGATCCGGACGGCGCGCCCTTGCTGTCGGACCTCACCGAACTCGATGCGGCGCAGTTGATCCGCGCCTTGGGACGGCGCCTGCCGGAGGGCCTGCGGACGGAGGCACTGGCCGCCAGGTTGCGCGCGCTCGATACGCTGGAACATGCGGCATCCGAGCCGATCGTCGCGCGGGACCCCTTTTTCTGCCCGGGCTGCCCGCACAACACTTCGACCCGCGTACCCGAAGGCTCACGCGCCCTGGCTGGGATTGGGTGCCATTGGCTCGTCACCAAGATGCCGGAGCGTGAGAGCCTGCCGTTCACGCAGATGGGCGGTGAGGGTGTGCCCTGGCTCGGTCAGGCACCCTTCATCGATGAAAAGCACATCTTCGCCAATATCGGCGATGGCACCTGGGCACATAGCGGGTCCCTGGCGCTACGCGCGGCGGTCGCCGCGAAGGCCACCATCACCTTCAAGATACTGGTGAATTCCGCGGTCGCCATGACCGGCGGGCAGCGTGTGGAATCCGATATCACGGTGCCGAAGGCTGCCGCGCAGGCTCGGGCGGAAGGAGTGGAGCGCATCGCCATCATGGGCGACGATGAGGATCGCCATCGCGGTGACCCCATGATCCCGCCCGGCACGACGTTCCATCACCGCAGCACGCTGGATGTGGTCCAGAAGGCGCTGCGAGAGGTGCCCGGTCCCTCCGTGCTGATCTATGACCAGGAATGCGCGACGGAGCGCCGCCGCAAGCGCAAGCGCGGCACCGCTGCGAAGTCCGAACGTCGCGCCGTGATCAACCCCCGCGTCTGCGAGGATTGCGGCGAATGTTCCCGCGTTTCCAACTGCATCGCTGTGGAACCGCTGGCGACGCCTTGGGGCCGCAAACGCCGGATCGACCAGAGTGCTTGCAACCAGGATCTGTCCTGTGTCCAAGCCTTTTGTCCGTCCTTTGTCACCGTGCTGGGTGCAGAGCTTGCGGTGCCGGTACGCCCCTCCGCGTCATCGCGACCTCTGCCGGAACCGGACCTGCCAGAGCCTGTCGATGGTGCGGCTTGGAATGTGCTGGTTGCGGGTGTTGGTGGGCAGGGCGTGACGGCGCTGGGCGCGATCCTGGCAATGGCGGCGCATCTCGATGGGCGCGCGTCGCGCAGTGTCGATACGCTGGGTTTCGCGCAGAAGGGTGGTGGCGTCTTCGTTCAACTGCGCATTGGCAGGCCTGGCCTGGCAGAGGACAGCATTCCCGCGCCACGCATTGGGGCAGGACAGGTGGATCTGCTGATCGCGTCCGACATGGTGGTGGCGCATGGGCGCCTGGCACGGCCGCTTCTCGGGCCGGAGCGCAGCCACGCCATCGTCAACATGGACCTGGCACCGACCGCCCAGTTCGTCCGCAATCCTGGCACGGTGCAGGATCCGGCGGCGTTGCTTGGCAGCCTTCGCGCAGTCTGCCGCGACACGCATCCCCTGGACGCCGCGACCGAGGTCGTGCGGTCATTGGGTGATGCGATCTACCTCAACATCTGGCTGCTGGGCTTCGCCTTTCAACGCGGCCTGGTGCCTGTCGGAAGAGAGGCGATCGAGCGCGCCATCACGCTGAATGCCATGCAGATCGAGAATAACCTGGCGGCCTTCGCGATGGGGCGCGTCGCGGCGGTGGAGGAGCGTGCCTGGTCGCTGCCTGCGCCGGAACAGTTGGAAGCGTTGACGCTCCGCTGCGCCCAGGATCTGCGCGATTATCAGGACCAGCGCTATGCTGACCGGTATTCTGACTTTGTCGCCCTGGTGCGGAAGGCGGAACAGAAGGTGATGCCGGATGAAGACCGGCTGACGCGGGCAGTCGCGACGCAGTTTCATCGGCTGATGGCCTACAAAGACGAATACGAGGTCGCGCGCCTGCATTCCCTGCCGGAATGGCGGGGGCAGATCGCCCGTGACTTTACCGGGGCGACAGCCATCGAGATGAATCTCGCGCCGCCCATGTTGTCGCCTGAGGATCCCAATACCGGCTTGCCCCGCAAGCGTCGGTTCGGCGGCTGGATGCTCTCCGCGATGGGCCTTCTGCGCCATGGCAAGCGGTTGCGCGGCATGCCGCTCGATCCCTTTGGCCATACCCAGGAACGTCGGATGGAGCGCGCGTTGATCGCGGAGTATCGCGATGCCGTGGAGGCGATGGTGCTTCGCCTCGCCCCTGCCAATTACGGGGCCGTGTGTGAATGGGCGGAAGCAGCCTCCGGTATCAAGGGTTTCGGCCCCGTGAAGGCACGCAACCTTGCCGCTACGCGCCTGCGGTGGCGAGAGATCGAGGCTCGTCTATAGTTATCGGCGGAGGACCAATCATGCCGTCCGAAGACGTCGTCCTGTTCGAACTCCCTGAGGCGACACGCGACCTGCGCGAGACCGCCCTGGCCTTTGCGCGGGAACGCCTCGCCCCGCAGGCGCTTGCATGGGACGAAGCCCGCCACTTCCCGGTTGATGTGATGCGGGAGGCAGCCGGACTTGGCATGGCCTCCCTCTACGTCAGGGAGGAATCGGGCGGAGCGGGGCTCACGCGCCTCGATGCCGCTGTGGTGTTTGAGGCGCTTGCGACGGGCTGCCCGACCATCTCGGCCTTCCTGTCTATCCACAACATGGTGGCGTGGATGATCGATCGCTTCGGGAACGATGCGCAACGGGCCGAATGGCTACCGCAGTTGGTCGGCATGGACCGGATAGCGAGCTACGCCTTGACCGAACCTGGCGCGGGCAGTGACGCGGCCTCCCTGACAACACGGGCGGTTCGGGACAATGCTGGCTATGTCCTCAACGGAACCAAGCAGTTCATCAGTGGGGCTGGTGTATCCGACCTCTATCTGACGATGGTCCGGACGGGCGGGCCAGGTGCCGCCGGCGTCTCCGCGCTGTTGATCCCGAGCGATACGCCCGGCCTGTCGTTCGGGGCGAATGAGCGGAAGATGGGCTGGAACGCCCAGCCAACCCGGCAGGTGATCTTCCAGGATGCGCGGGTGGGGGCTGATGCTCTGCTGGGTGAGGAAGGGCAAGGCTTCCGTTTCGCGATGAGCGGGCTCGATGGCGGGCGACTCAATATCGGGGCGTGTTCGCTCGGGGGGGCGCAGCGCGCGCTGGATATCGCCCTGGCCTATGTGACGGAGCGCAAGGCTTTTGGGCAGGAAGTGTCCCGCTTTCAGGCGACTCAGTTTCGCCTGGCCGATATGGCGACGGAGCTTGAGGCGGCGCGGACATTACTGTGGCGCGCTTGTGCGAAGTTGGACTGTGGCGCGCCGGATGCCACGGCCTTTTGCGCCATGGCCAAGCGCTTTGCGACCGACACTGGGTTCCGTGTGGCGGATGAAGCCCTGCAATTGCTGGGCGGCTATGGCTATCTGGCGGATTATGGCATCGAGAAGATCGTGCGTGACCTCCGCGTGCATCGGATCCTGGAGGGCACCAACGAGATCATGCGGGTGATCATCGCGCGCCACCTGTTGGGGCGCTGAGCGGCCGGCGCGATGAATTCCGCTGGCGAGCCGCGTCGGCGATGGGTTAGCTTTGCCAGATGGTCTTGAAGCTTCCGCTCTGCGCTGTGCTGGGGGTGCTCGCCGCTGATCCAGTGGCGGCGCAGAGCCTTCTTTCGATCGTCGTCCCGGCGGACGCTGCCGTCGTCGTGGCCCCGCGTGGGCAGCCTGCTCCTCGCCCGGCGCTACCAATGGCCCCGTCTATCGTGCCGCCGGTTGTCCTGACACCGATCGGTCCGCCGGCCGCGAGTCTCGGCATTGGTCTTGGCCTGGCAGGCATTGTACCGGCCTTGGTGCCGGTCGCGGCGGCCCTCGTGTTGGGCGCGGGCACGCCAGGCTCTGGCGGATCATCGAACGCCCCCGCCAACACTCGTTGACGACAGCCGCGGGGCTGGACCGAGGGCTTTCTCTCAGCCACATTCGCCGCGCCGTATCAATCTTCGGGACAAGGTAAGCCAATGGGAACGCGCGAGGGCGCGATTGCGCGCGCAGTACAGCATTTCGACGATGGTGGTTTTGAGAGCCATCTGCGCGATCTCGTCGCCATCCCGTCCACATCCCAGGAGGCGTCCGGCAAGCCCGCCTTGGCGAATTACCTGGAGAACGCCGTCCGCCCCTGGCTGGAACGGCTCGGATTTGCCGTGGATATCTCGCCCAATCCTGTTCCGGGTTTCGGCCCCATCCTGATGGGCCGGCGGATCGAGGGTCCCGGCCTCCCGACCGTGCTTTTGTACGGCCATGGTGACACCGTCCGAGGCTTGGAAGATCAGTGGCGCGCCGGCTTGCAGCCCTGGGTTATGACCATGGAGGACGGTCGCTGGTACGGCCGCGGAACTGCCGACAACAAGGGCCAGCACGCCCTGAACCTGGCAGCGTTGGAGGCTGTACTAGCGGAACGCGGTGGGCGCCTCGGCGCGAATGTGAAGCTTGTCATCGAGATGGCGGAGGAGAACGGGTCCCGCGGCCTCCGGGAATTTGTCGCGGAGAATGCCGAGGCGCTTGCTGCGGATGCGCTGATCGCCTCCGATGGTCCGAGGGTGGAGCCCGATGTTCCGACCATCGCCACGGGCACGCGGGGGTCCTACCACTTCGATCTCGTCGTGAAACTGCGCGAGGGGGGCGTGCATTCCGGCCACTGGGGCGGGCTGACCACGGACCCCGCCATCATCCTGGCGCATGCCCTGTCCACGATCATGGATCGGGACGGCAAGATCCTGGTGCGAGATTGGCTGCCCAAAGGGGGCATCTCCAACTCGCTCCGCACGGTGCTGGCGGGCTGCCCGGTGGGTGGCGGGGATGGCGCGGCAACAATCGATGAGGGATGGGGTGAACCGGGCCTGACCGCGGCCGAGAAGATTTACGGCTGGAACAGCTTCATCGTCCTGGCGATGATTTCCGGCAGGCCTGAGGCGCCGGTGAACGCCGTGGCGCCGGAGGCCCGTGCCCATTGCCAGATTCGCTATACCGTCGACTCCAACCCCTCGGTCTTCCTGCCGGCGCTGCGTGCGCATCTGGACGCGCATCGCCTGGAGGATGTGCGGATCGAGCGTGGCGCAATCCGGATGCCGGCCAGCCGAACCGCACCGGATCACCCCTGGGTCCGCTGGGTGCAAGCGTCGCTGGCGCGGTCGCTCGGCAAACCCGTGCAGATCATCCCCAACAGCTCCGGCGGTCTGCCCGGCGATGTCTTCGTAGACCACCTCGGTGTGCCCTTGGTTTGGGTTCCGCACAGCTACAATGGCTGCAAGCAGCATGGGCCGGATGAGCACATGCTGATCGCCGTGGCGCGCGAGGGAATCGCTGGGTTTGCGGGCCTTTGGTGGGACCTGGGTGAGGCGGGAACTCCGTCACGGGGATGAAACCAGGCGGGGCTGGCGCGTTACGCTTCCTCACGTGCCGTCACCGCCTCCGACACGCCTCTGTTGCAGTCAGGGTCCATCTTCCCCCTGTAGCCGACGCTGGGTCGGCAACAGGAGAACGAGAATGGCTTCGATCAGGTTTGGCTGGCTTGCGGGTGCGGCCCTGGCGCTGGGCGTCGCGGCGCTGCCGGCGATGGCGCAGCCCGGCCCCGGTGCCGGTGGCCCCCCCGCTCAGGCGGCCCGTGGCCCGCATGGCGGCGGCTTTGCGGTCGGTGAGGCGTTTGCCCGTGCGGATGCGAACAATGATGGCCGCGTGAGCCGTGAGGAAGGTTGGACTTGGCTGCAGGCTCGCTTCCAGGAAGTCGATGCCAACCGCGACGGTGGCGTGACGGTGGAGGAGTTCCGCGCCTTCATGCAGTCGCAGATGGGTGGGCGCCGGGCGGCCCCGCCGCAGGCCGAACAGCGTGGCCAGGGGATGTTCCGGGCTCTCGACGTGAACGGCGATGGCAAGGTGTCGCTTGAGGAACTGCGCCCCTTCGCGGAGGCGATGTTCCGCGCGCGGGACGAGAACGCGGACGGCGCCCTGTCGCGTGAGGAAGTGATGCCGCGCCATCACGGCCACCATGGGCCGCGCGGCCCGATGCAGGGCGGCGAGCGTCGCGGTCCGCCGCCTGCCGGCGCCCCGGCACCCGCGCCGCAGGCCAACTGAGCGCAGGGCGGACGGCAGAAACACCGCTGGCCGGAGGGGCATCAGCCCCTTCGGCTACCGGGTGTTGAGCGAGGTGGAAAGCCGGGGATGGTGGGCGCGGCAGGGATTGAACCTGCGACCACCGCCGTGTGAAGGCGATGCTCTACCGCTGAGCTACGCGCCCATCCCAGGGCGCGCTGGATAGGGCGGAGCCCATGTCCGTGTCAAGCATCCCCCCGCAATCGCTCTTGGCAGGCAGTGCCGCCGCCCGATATGGGAAGGCATGCGCTATCCCCTGCTTGCCGCTGTCCTCGCCTGGCTGCCCTTCACTGCGGCGGCGCAACCCGTGCGCGCCGTCTATGAAGTCCATGCCGCCGGAATGACGGTGCTGGAACTGGAAGCCGAACTCGACCTAACTGCCGAGGGCTACCGATTCACGACCTTGGCCCGTACCCGCGGCCTAGCCGCGGTTTTCGCTTCCGGCGAGCAGCGAGCGCAGGTGCGCGGCGCCTGGGCTGGGATCGCGGCCACGCCCCAGGCCTATGCCTCCGATGGGGTCTGGCGCGGCCGCGCGCGGCGGACGGAATTAGCCTGGGCGTCTGGTGACCCGGTGATCCGCGAATTGGTTCCCTTGGTGGATGAAGAACGCGAGGATGTGCCGGCGGATCTGCAACGGGGCACGGTGGATGCCCTTTCCGCCCTGGCGCAGTTCTCGCGTGAAGTCGGCCGTACCGGTCAATGCGAGGCGCAGGCCCAGGTGTTCGACGGGCGGCGTCGCAACGATTATGTGGCGCGCACGGCTGGGCGGGACCTCATCCGCCCCTGGCGCGCCGCTTGGCATGGCGAGGCGCTGCGCTGTTCCTTCGAATGGCGCCTTGTGGCCGGCTTCCGCCGAGACCGCAGCGTGGATGAAGGGCGGCCCCAAATCGGCACGGCATGGCTCGCATCCCCCTTCCCCGGGGCGCCGCCAATTCCCGTGCGGGTCGAAATACCGAGCCGTTGGTTCGGCACCGCTACCGCGATCCTGCTGCGGGCCTCCGCCTCAGCGGTGGCGGAAGCGCGCCAGTAGGGCGGGAAGGTCGGACGGCCGCGTCGCCACCGGGGCGCCAGCCGCCATCGCCAGCGGTCCGTAGCCCCACCCGGCGAAAATAGCCGGAACACCGGCGCCGGACGCAGCGGCCATATCGTTGTGGTGATCACCAACCATCACGGCCTTTGCGGGACCGCCGCCGGCGTCCCGCAATGTCGCCAACAAATGCGCGGGATCGGGCTTCCGGGTCGGGTAGGAATCGCCACCGCCGATGTAGGCGAAGCGGCCACCAAGCCCGATATCGGCCAGCACGGAACGGGCCGGGACAACGGGCTTGTTCGTGCAGACCGCAAGCCGCCAGCCTGCAGCCTCGATCGCGTCCAGCGCGGCGGGGATGCCGTCGAAGGTCGTGGTATCGACGGCCGCATTGGCCGAATAGTCTTCGAGGAAGCTGTCCAGCGCCGGCTGGTCAAAGGGCTGTCCGCGGGAAGCGAGGGCGCGTTCCACCAGCACCTTGGCGCCATCACCGATCATGGCCACCACCTCCTGCCGCTGGAAACCGGGCAGGCTGCGGTGGGCCATCAGGCGGTCCAGGGCGGAATGCAGGTCGGGCGCGCTGTCTACCAGCGTCCCATCGAGGTCGAAGACGGCGATCATGGTCATGCGCCCGCATAATCCGCGGACAGGAGGGGAGCAAGCGGGCCAACCGGGCACCTGGCCACACGGGATATCTTGCAGTGGGGGGCGCGACGGGATTACGCCATGTCATGACCCACGCCGCCCTCATCCTCGCCGCCGGGCTCGGGACGCGTATGCGTTCGCGCCTGCCCAAAGCCATGCACCCGATTGCCGGCCGCCCGATGCTGCAGCATTTGCTGGCTTCCTCCGGCGCGGTGTTCGGCCGCGCCGTGGTCGTGGTCGGCCCAGACATGCCGGAGCTGGAGCGGGTGGCCGCCCCGCATGGCGTGGTGGTGCAGCATGACCGGCTCGGCACCGGCCACGCCGCGCTGCAGGCAGCGCCGCTGCTGGAAGCGTTTGAGGGTGATGTCGCCGTTCTCTACGCCGACAACCCGCTGATCACGCAGGGGACGCTGCGTCGGCTGGTGGAAGCGCGGCGGGAGTCAGGGCTTGCCCTGGTGGCGATGCGCCCGGCCGATCCCGGCCGCTATGGCCGCGTCATCACCAATGCGACCGGCGATGTCGAGCGCATCGTCGAGTGGGCGGATGCGACGGAGGCCGAACGCGCAGTCGGGCTCTGCAACGCGGGGGTGATCTGTGCTCCGGCGGCATCGCTGTTCCGGTGGTTGCGGGCGGTGCGGAACGACAACGCCAAGGGCGAGTACTACCTGACCGATGTCATTGCCCTGGCTCGCCAGGAAGGCCAGCGCGTCATCGCGGTGGAAGCGCCGGAGGCCGAATTGCGCGGCATCAACAGCCGCATGGAGTTGGCTGTCGCCGAGGCGGAGGCGCAGCGTGCGCTGCGCATCACTGCCATGACGGGGGGGGCCACGTTGGTACAGCCGGACAGCGTTGTCTTTTCCTTCGACACGGCGCTGGGCCAGGATGTGACGGTGGGGGCGAATGTGGTCTTCGGCCCGGGCGTTACCGTCCATGATGGCGTCGAGGTGCGCGCCTTCAGCCACCTGGAGGGATGTGTCGTGCATAGCGGCGCCATCATCGGCCCCTTTGCCCGCTTGAGGCCCGGAACCGTGATCGAGGCTGGCGCGCATGTCGGCAATTTCGTGGAATTGAAGGCCGCGGTGCTCGGAGAGGGGGCGAAGGCCAATCACCTGAGCTACCTCGGCGATGCGACGATCGGCGCCGGGGCGAATATCGGCGCCGGCACCATCACCTGCAATTATGATGGCGTGACCAAGCATCGGACGGAGATCGGGCCAGGCGCCTTCATCGGCTCCGACAGCGCCCTCGTCGCCCCGGTGCGGATCGGCGCGCGCGCCCTGGTGGCGGCGGGCAGCGTGGTGACGGAGGATGTGCCGGATGACGCGCTGGCGGTCGCGCGCGGGCGTCAGGTGAACAAGCCGGGCCGGGGCTTCAAGGGCAAGAAGCGTTGACCGGGCGCTGACAGAGCGACGGGTGGGGCGTATCGTCCTCCCCAACAAATTCATGCTGGAAGGAAGCCGTCATGCTCGACACCACGGCCAGGCTGCCGCTCAAGGACCATGACCTGTTCCGCCAGGCCAATTGCATCGGCGGACGGTGGGTGCAGGCCGATAGCGGCAAGACCCTCACCGTCCGCAACCCTGCCTCGGGGGAGGTGGTCGGCCATGTGCCTGCCATGGGTGCCGCTGAGACGCGCCGTGCCATCGAGGCGGCGAATGGTGCCCTGGCAGGCTGGCGGGCGATGCTGGCGAAGGAGCGTTCGGCGATCCTGCGGCGCCTGAACGACCTGATGCTGGCGAATACGGATGACTTGGCCGCGATCATGACGGCCGAACAGGGCAAGCCGCTCGCAGAATCGAAGGGCGAGATCGCCTATGCCGCCAGCTTCATCGAATGGTTCGCCGAGGAGGCGAAGCGCATCTACGGCGACACGATCCCGCAGAACGCCAAGGGCCGCCGCATCATTGTTCTGAAGGAGCCGATCGGCGTCTTCGCCGCCATCACACCCTGGAACTTCCCCGCCGCGATGATCACCCGAAAGGCGGGTCCCGGCTGGGCCGCGGGCTGCACGGGCGTGATCCGGCCAGCCTCGCAGACGCCTTTCTCCGCCCTCGCCCTGGCGGTGCTGGCCGAACGTGCCGGCATGCCGCCTGGCGTCTGCAACGTCATCACCGGCCCGGCCGCGGAGACAGGCGGCGAACTGACCGCCAACCCGATCGTCCGCAAGCTGTCCTTCACCGGCTCCACCGAG
>CANJXD010000069.1 GCA_947478535.1 Acetobacteraceae bacterium | reverse complement strand
CGTCTCCTGCCTGGCGCTGGTGTTGATGGCGGCGCTGATGGCCGCCGCCACCCTCGCCGCGCGCCGCCTGCCGGCGGGGACGCTGCCTTGGCGGGTTTAGCTACTTCACCAACGACCAAAACATCCGCAGCACCGTCAGCCCGAGGAACACCGCGAAGCAGCGCTTGAGCAGCAGCGGCGGGATGGAATGGGCGAGCGTCACGCCCCAGGGGGCGGCGAGCAGGCTGGCCGGGACGATCAGCGCGAAGCCGACCAGGTTCACATAGCCCAGCGAGTAGGGCGGCAGCAGCGGGTTGCCCCAGCCGCCATAGATGAAGCCCAGCGTCGCCGGGATGGAGATGATGACGCCGAAGGCGCTCGCGGTGGCGACCGCGCTGCGGATCGGCGCGCCGAACATGGACAGGATCGGCACCCCCACCGTGCCGCCGCCGATTCCCATCATGGCGCTGATGCCGCCGATGAAGGTGCCGAGCGCGTGGCGGCGCTTGCCGATGGGGAAGCTGTCCCGCAATTTCCAATCAACGCCGGTGAAGCCCATGTTCAGCGCCACCAGCGCCGCGATCACCGCGAAAACAGCGGTATGCGCGCCCCCCTTCACGACGATGCCCAGCAGCGTGCCGAGGGCGACCCCTGCCGCGATCGAGGGTAACAGCGACTTCAGCAGCGCCACATCCATCGTCCCCTTCGCGAAATGCTTGCGCGAGGATTGGATGGAGGTGGGGATGATCGTGGCGAGGGAAGTCCCGACCGCGAGCTTCATCTGCACCGCCTCCGGGATGCCGAAAAGCGGGAAGACGCTGAACAGGACGGGGACAATGACGATCCCGCCCCCTACCCCAAGAAGCCCCGCCAGAAGGCCGGAGAACAGGCCGGTCGCCGCCATCGCGGCGGCGAGGCCCGCCAGCCACAGGGGGTCATGCATATGATCCATCGAAAGCGATATCTTTCCCCAGGAACGGGGCCGTCTCGGCCCCGGGATGCTCCCCGCACCCTGAACAAGTTGCCTCGCCGCCTTGCGTCGTGCGGCGGGGAGTGCAGCAATGCGCATGCCATAGGCGCCGCGTCGCGGCGCGTCACCACGGGGAAACCTCCTTGCCTATCATCGCTGACCCGTGGTTCTGGGTACTTGCCGTGCCGGCCGTTCTGCTGACCGGGATCAGCAAGGGGGGATTCGCCTCCGGCGCCGGCAATTCGATGATGCCGCTGATGTCGCTGGTCATCCCCGCGCCGCAGGCCGCTGGCATCGCGCTGCCGCTGCTCTGCGCCATGGATATCGCCTCGCTGCGGGCTTGGTGGGGCCGCTGGAGCCTGGCGGAGCTGCGGACGACACTGCCGGGGGGCCTGCTCGGCGTGCTGATCGGCGCGGTGTTCTTCGGCATCATGCCGGATGCGGCGGTCAAGCTGATGGTGGGGTTGATCGCGCTGGTCTTCCTGGCGCGCAGCCTGTGGCAGGCCCGGCCTGGCCGCGTGGCGCCGCCGCCGGCCATCAGCAGCCGGGCGCGGGGCGGCTTCTGGGGGTTCATGTCCGGGCTGACCAGCACCATCGCCCATGCCGGCGGGCCACCGCTGGCGGTCTACCTGTATCCGCTGAAGCTGGAACGGGCGATGCTGGCGGCGACCACCGTGGTCTTCTTCGCGGCGGTCAATTATTCGAAGCTGCTGCCGTACTTCCTGCTGGGCCAGCTCTCTCTCGCCAATGTGCTGACCAGCCTGGTGCTGCTGCCGCTGGTGCCGGTCGGCGTCCGGCTCGGCATCTGGTTGCAGACGCGGATGAGCGACAAGCTGTTCTACCGCCTGATCTACGTCATGCTGGCCGTGACCGGCACGAAGCTGGTCTGGGACGGGGTGCGCGGCCTGCTGGCCTGAGGGTCAGCCCGCCCGATACCGCGCCAGCACAGCCTGGCCCGAAGCGCCCGCCTGCGTTTCCCAGGCCGAGACAGCCGCGCCCCCGGCACCGCGCAGCGCCGCCAGCAATCCCGCGCCCGGCGCTGCGATGGTGACGCCATTCTCCCGCATCCGGCGCTGATTGGCGGCGTCCCGGGTTTCGAGCAGGCGCCAGAGATCCTCCTCCACCGCCGCGACCGCGCTATCCAGCGCCGCCCGGCCCGGCGCATCCAGCGCCGCGAGCCGGCGCGGGTCTGCGAAATCGAGGCTGACCGGCATGGCGTAGCCGATCTCCGTGAAGTGGGGCAGATGCTCCCAAAGCCGCCGCCCCGCCCCGCCATCGCCGGAGGACATCACGGCATCCAGCGTGCCGGCGGACAGCCTGGCGGCGACATCCTGGAAGCTCAGCATCTCCGCCTCCGCGCCCAAGGCGAGCATCGTCGCGGTGCCGGTGGCGTCATAGCTCCGCACCCTGAGGCCGCGCAGATCCTCGGGCGTGGCGACCGGGCGGCGGGACCAGAGGCCGGTGGCCGGCCAGGGCACGGCGCAGAGCAGCGAAACCCCCTGCCGCGCCAGCGCCGCCGCATAGGCCGGGCGCGCCGCGTCCAGCAGCCGCCGGGCCTCCGCCGCCGAGGTCGCGAGGAAGGGCAGCGAGGAGAGCAGGAACAGCGGGTCGAGCCCACCGAGGGCGCCGGCGAAGGCATCCCCGATGGCGAAGCGGCTGCTCGCCACCGCCTGCGGCATGGCGGCGGATCGAACGCCTTCCGGCGCGTCGAACAGGGCTTCGACCTCGATCGGCAGCAACGCGGCCTTCAGGCGCAGCAGCGCTTCCGCCGGCATGGCACCGGCGGGATATTCGGTCGCCGCCCGCCAGGTGCCGGGCTGTTGCGCGATGGCGGTCCCTGGCAGGGTGGCGAGCATGGCGATAAGGCTGCGACGTTGCATGGTGGGAAGCCCTTTCGCCGGGGGGACCACGATGCGGCAACGACACGTTGAGCGAAAGGTCTGATTGCGCCATGCCCCTCCCAAGTCAGGTGCCCACGGAAAAAGTTCTGGGTGTGCTGGGCGGCATGGGGCCGCTGGCCTCGGCGCAGTTCATGCTGCGCCTCACGCTGCTGACGCCGGCGGCGGGAGATCAGGACCACATCCCGGCCGTGCTGTGGTCCGACCCGCGGATCCCGGACCGCACCGCGGCCCGGCTTTCGGGCGGGGAGGACCCCCTGCCCGCCCTGCTGCGTGGCATCCGTGGGCTGGAAGCCGCCGGTGCGGGCGCCATCGCCATTCCCTGCAACACCGCCCATGGCTGGTTCGCCGCCATGCAGGCGGCGACCACCCTGCCAATTCTCCACATCGTCGATGCGGCGGAGGCGGAGTTGCTGCGCCTCGGCGTCGCCCCCGGCCGGATCGGGCTGATGGGCACGGCGGGGACGCTGGCGATGCGGTTGTATCAGGAACGGCTGGACGCCCGCGGCTGGGAATGCCTGACGCCGGATGCCGCGGAGATGGACCTCCTGGTCAGCCCCGGCATCGCGCGGGTGAAGGCGAATGACCCGGCCGGCGCTTATGCGCCCCTGGCGGAAGCGGCGCGGCTTCTGGTGGCGCGCGGCGCGCGGGCGGTGGTGCTGGGCTGCACGGAAATCCCGCTCGGCATCGCCGCCGGCCCGGCCCTGCCCTTCCCGGTCTGTGACACCATCGACGGCTTGGCCCGCGCCGCCATCGGCTGGGCGAAGTAGCGTCTCGGGTGATGCGGTGCGGGCATCACCCCGCGCGCATCATTCCCGATTGCGGCGCCCGATGGCACCCTTCATCGTGGGCGTCATCCGCCGGAGAGCCCGCCATGCCGCGTCACGCCCCGCTGCTCGCCACCCTCGCGCTGCTCGTCCTGCCCATCGCCGCGCCGGCGCAGGAAATCCGGCTGGGGCTCGAGCTGTTTCCCAACAGCCTCGACCCGCACTGGCATAATTTCGGCGGCAACAAGGGGTTTTCGGCCCATCTCTATGAACCGCTGGTGGCGCTGGACGCGCAGCAGCGGCCGGTGGCGGCGCTGGCCACGGGCTGGACGGCGACGGAGGCCAATACCTGGCGCATCACGCTGCGCGAGGGCGTGCGGTTCCATGATGGCGCGCCGCTGACCGCGGCGGATGTCGCGCATACGCTGCGGCGCGCGGCGGATGTGCCGGGCAGCCCTTCCTCCTTCGCCGTCTATCTCCGCCAGATCCGGGCGGTGGAAACACCGGATGACCGCACGGTGGTGCTGCGCACGGCGACGCCCTTCCCGCTGATGCCGGTCTATCTCAGCCAGGTGCCGATCATCCGCGCCACCGGCGCGACCACGGCGGATTTCGATGCCGGCCGCGCCGCCATTGGCACCGGCCCCTTCCGGCTGACCGGCTTCGCCCGCGGCGAGCAGGTGACGATGGCGCGCCATGACGCCTATTGGGGCGGGGCATCCCCCTGGGCGCGCGCGAGCATCCGCAACATGGCGCAGCCGGCGACACGGGTTGCCGCCCTGCTGGCCGGTGACCTCGATGGGATCGACGCCGCGCCACCCCAGGACCTGCCCCGGCTTTCCGCCGACCCGCGGCTTCGGGTCTCGACGCTGGTGGCCCCGGCCGTGGCAGGGTTTCACCTGGATGTGACGGAACGGGCGCCGCCCGGGATCACGGCACAGGATGGCTCGCCGCTGGCGCGCAACCCGCTGGCCGACCCCCGCGTGCGGGAAGCGCTCTCCCTGGCGATTCAGCGCGACGCGATCGTGGACCGCACCATGGGCGGGCAGGCGCGCATGGCCGGCCAGTTCATGCCGCCCGGCACCTATGGCCATGCCCCCGGCCTCGCCCCACCGCCCTTCGATGTCGCGCGGAGCCGCGCCCTGCTGACGGAAGCCGGCTACCCCCAGGGCTTCCGCATGATCATCCACTGCCAGAACAACCGCTTCGTGAATGACGAGCAGATCTGCCAGGCCGTGGCGCAGATGCTGACGCGGGCCGGGGTGCGCACGCTGGTGGAGGCGATGCCCCACGTCATGCACGTCTCGCGCGGCCGCAACCGCGAATTCAGCTTCTGGACTGGGCTGTGGAATGTCGAGACGGGGGAGCCGTCCTCGCCTCTGGTGACGCTGCTCGGGACGGTGGATGAGGCCCGCGGCCGAGGCCAGTTCAACCGGGGGCGCTATTCGAACCCGGCCTTCGACGGGCTGCTCGACCGCGCCCTGGCGGAGTTGGATGACACGGCACGGGAAGCCCTGCTGATCGCGGCGACGGAGATCGCCTTCCGCGATGTCGCGCTGATCCCGCTGCACCACCAGATGCACCTCTGGGCGCATCGCACCGGGCGCGTCCATGCGCCGCGGCTCGATGGCTATACCCGCGCGATGGATTTCCGCCCGGAGTAGGGTTTCCGCGCGGCGCTCCGGGCGCCCGCTACGACTGGCGGGCAGGTTGCAATCCCCTCACTTGAACCCGGCGCGGCGGGCGGCTTATAACAGCGGCGTTGGTTGAGAATGGTTCGCAACTGACGCGCTTCCGCCCCGAACCTCGACGGGATCTGCCCATGGGCCGCGACTTCAGTCACATCGCCCGACGCTGCGAACGCGCCGTTATCACGGCGTATCGGGAGCTGCGCGATGGCGGCAAGCCGGACATGGAGGCCTTCAACGCCTGCACGACGCTTTATCGCATCCACCACCCCGAATCGTCGGTGACGGAAGCGCGGCGGTTGGTGGCGGAATGGATCGACCATCACGTGATGCGCGAATCCCGCACGCCGACCACTGGCTGCGATTGCGACTGATACCCACGGCGGCACGGAATGGCCTGCGGCCACCATCGGTGGCCGAGGCCGCGAATACGGCCCGCCGGAAACCCGGCGAGCCAAGGTCCCGGTCGGACCGCCCGGCGCTGGATGGCTTGAAAATCCTCCCAACCAGGCGCTGAAAGCGGCGGTTGGTATGAGGCCGTTCAGCCCGCAGCCTGGGTCGCCACCACGGTCTTGTCGGCGAGGACCATCAGCCCTTCCGCCGCGCGCCGCGCCTGATCCGGCCCGCCTTCGCGGGATGCCGTCTCAATCGCCGCCAGCAGATCCGCCAACGGCCGGGCGCCGGCCATGCGGGCGGCACCCTTCAGCCGATGCGCCGCCGCCGCCACCGCGGCCATGTCCCCGGCCTGCAACGCCGCCATCACCGCTTCGCCATCCCGCCGCACACCATCGCGGAAGGTGTTGAGCAGGCCCTGCAACCGGGCGGGATCGCTGCCGAACAGGCTGCGCAGCGCCTCCGGGTCGAACAGCACGGCCACATCCTCCGCCACCGCGGCAGGTGCCGCGCCCGGCGTGCCGGTGGCGGGCATGAAGCGGCCGAGCGCGCGGGCAAGCTGTTCCAGCGCCAGCGGCTTGGCCAGGAACCCGTCCATCCCCGCGGCGTAGCAGCGCTCATCCTCGCCCTTCAGGGCATTGGCGGTCACGGCGATCAGCGCGGTGCGGGGGCCGCCGGGGTCCAGCGCTTCCTCCCGCCGGATGGCGCGGGACATGTCGAGCCCGTCCATCACCGGCATATGCAGATCGACCAGCGCCACCCGGTGCCGCCCGGTGCGCCACAGCGCCAGCCCCTGGGCGCCGTCTTCCGCCATTTCCGCCGTGCAGCCCAGCAGTTCCAACTGCCGGGCCAGCACTTCCCGGTTCACGGGATGGTCGTCCACCACCAGCAGGCGGGGCGCGGCTTCGCCGGCGGCGGGCGTCGGCATGGCCGGGACCAGGGTTTCCGGCACGGCGGCGGCCGCCTCCGCCGCGCCCAGCACCAGCGTCACCATGAAGCGGCTCCCACGGCCCGGCGTGCTTTCCACCGAGACATCGCCCCCCATGAGGTTGGCGAGGCGGCGGACGATGGACAGGCCGAGCCCGGTGCCACCGAAGCGCCTTGTGGTGGACGTGTCGGCCTGGGCGAAGGGCTGGAACAGCTTGGCGATCTGTTCCTGCGTCATGCCGACGCCGCTGTCTTCCACCATCAGGGAGACATGCACCGCGCCGGATTCGATCCGCGCCGAACAGCGCAGCCGGACGAAGCCGACATCGGTGAACTTGATGGCGTTGCCGACCAGGTTGAACAGGATCTGGCGCACCCGCACCGGATCGCCGGCCGCCATTTCCGGCATGCTCGGCGGGAAGGGGTCGGAGAACAGCAGCAGGCTCTTGCGCTTGGCCTCCACCGCCAGCGTATCGACCGCGCCCTCGACCAACCCGCGCAGCGAGAAGGGCAGGGTTTCCAGTTCCATCCGCCCGGCCTCGATCTTCGAGAAATCGAGCAGGTCGTCGATGATGCGGAGCAGGCTGCCGGCGCTCTCGCGCATCACCGCGACGCAGCGCGCCTGGGCGGGGCCGGGCGGCGTGCGTTCCAGCACCTCGATCATGCCAAGCACGCCGTTCATCGGCGTGCGGATTTCATGCGACATGGCGGCGAGGAAGGCGGATTTCGCGCGGTTCGCGGCTTCCGCCGCATCCCTCGCCGCGGCCAGGGCTTCCTGCTGGCGCTGGCGGTCGGTGATGTCCGTGAAGGTGCGGACACTGCGGCCATCGGGGATGTTCAGCGCATCCACCTCCAGCACCGTGCCATCGCGCCGCCGACGTTCGTAATGGGCGGCCGACATCGCCGCCCCCCCCGCCACGGCGACCGCCCGTAGCCGGGCTTCCGGGCTTTCGTCGTATTCCCCGTTTTCCAGCTGCCACGCCGCGATCTCGCCGAGGCTGGTGCCGATGCGGCCCAGATGCGGCGGCAGGCGCAGCAATTCGATCGCCCGGCTGTTGATGACCTGCACCCGCCGTTCGGGGGAGAACATCAGCAGACCCTGGCCGATATGCTCGATCGTCGCGGTCAGGGCGGATTGCGCGTCCTGCGCGCTGTCGCGAGCCTGGCGCAGCTCATCCTCCCGCGCGCGGAGGCGGGTGACGTTGCGGTAGGCGGACAGCACGCTGCCATCGGCCAGCTTCTGGCGGGTGATCTCCATCCAGAAGCCTGCGGGGGAGAGCCTGGTGTCGGGCTCCGTGGCCGGCGGGGGGTTGAGGATGGCATACGCCTTCTCCTCCACCGCCGCTTCCAGCGCCGCCCCTTCGGCCGGCGCCGGCCCGTAATCGCCGCGGCGCAGCATCAGGCGCAGGATGTCCCGCCCATCGGCGCCCGGCACGGCCAGGGCTTCGGGGATGCCGTAGAAGCGGGCGAGCTGGCGGTTCACCAGCCGGACCTTCAGCGACGGCCCCCAGAGGATGAGCCCATCGGTCATGCTGTCGAGCACGAGTTCGTGGGTTTCCCGCGCCGCCTGCAATTCCTCCTCCCGCGCCTTGAGCGCGGTCACGTCGCGATAGATCACCAGCACCCCGCCATCCGGCATGGCGACGGAGGACGCCTCGATCCAGTCACCCCCCGGGGTGCGGACAACGATGGGCGGGCCGCCGGGGTGGCGGGCGATGGCGAGGCGGCGTTCCACTTCCCGCTCAAAGGCCTCGTCATCCTCCGGCGGCGGGCCGAAATCGCCGCGCCGGAGGCGATGGCGCATCGCTTCCACCCCGGAGGCGCCGGCCTGCGCGAGTTCCTGCGGCAGGCCGAAGAAGCGCAGCGCCGACTCGTTGCCGAGCAGGAAGTTGAGGTCCTTGTCCATCAGCACGACGCCGTCCGTCATGCTGTCGAGGATCAGTCGCTGCATGGCCCGGGCGGCGGCGAGTTCCTCCTCCCGCTGCTTGAGCGCGGTGATGTCGCGGTACATCAGCACCGCGCCGCCGGTCTCCACCGGGATGGTCTTCACCTCCAGCCACATGCCGGAGGGGGTTTTCCGCATGTAGGACACGCCGCCCGGACGGTTCAGCAGGGCGGCGCGCTGCTGGACGCGCTGTTCCAGTTCTTCCCGCGTGCCGGGGGCCGGGCCGAATTCGCCACGCTCATCCTGGTAGCGCATGACATCGAGGACGCTGACGCCCTTATAGGCCATGTGCAGCGGGAACTCGCCGACCCGCAGCGTTTCCTTGTTGAAGAACTGCAGGATCATGTCCTTGTCCCACATGACGACGCCGTCGGTCATGTGGTCGAACACGGTCTGCAAGGTGCTGCGGGCGGTGGAAAGCTCCTCCTCCTGCTGCTTCAGGCCGGTGATATCGGCCGCCGTCAGCACCATGCCGCGGGCCATGCGGCGCAGATGGACGCGGAACCATGCGCCGGAGACGGTGCGCCAGGCCAGGGAGTGTTCCGCCTCCCCATCGGCGGGCAGCCAGGTCGCGGGGTCCTCGGGCGAGACGATGCCAGTGTTGGATAGCGCGCTGGCCCGGCCGATGGCGGCGAGCAGGCCGTGCAGCGTGACGATGCCGGACAGCGCCGGGTCATTCGCCGGCAGCAGGCGGGACAGTTCCGCATTGGCGGACACCATCCGCCCATCCGCGGCGAAGACCGCGAAGGGGCCGACGAGGTTGGCAAGCGCCTCCGCCTGCAAGGCGGCGACCTCGTCCTGCGGTGGTTCGATGGGCGGCTGAATGACATTACGCGCGGTATGCACCATCGGAGGAGAATGCCAGATCAGGCGCCTGCTTGTGTTTCGCGCCAGGGGGCTGTTTGTTTCAACTGTTTCGTCGGGTTGCTGCGGAGTCGGCCCAGGAGGGGTCGCCAGCACAACCAGGCCGTGCAAAGGGATGCCTTCGAATAATGGCCGGTGGTACAACCAATCTTCTGGTGGTGGAGGACGACCCCTTCCAGCGGGAGACGGTCTGCGCCTATCTCGGCAACCAGGGCTTCGAGGTGCAGGGCGTGGCCGACGGCACCGCCTTCCGCGCCGCCATCGCCGGCGCCATGCCGGATGCCGTGCTGATGGATGTCGGCCTGCCCGGCGGGGAGGATGGCTTCGCCCTCGCCCGCTGGCTCCGCGGCGTGTCGCCCCTGGTCGGCATCATCATGCTGACGGCGGCGAATGACCTGGTGGACCGGGTGGTTGGCCTCGAATCCGGGGCCGATGACTACATCACCAAGCCGTTCGAGCCTCGCGAATTGCTGGCTCGAATCCGCGCCGTGATGCGCCGCGCCAATGCCGAGGGTGCCGGCCCCGGGCAGACCGCCGCCGCCGCCGTCGCGCGGCCGGAGGCCATCCCCGCCGGCCGGGTGCGGATGGGCGCCGCCTTCTTCGACCCGAAGCGCGGCCTGCTGACCACCGCCGACGGCAAGGAGGATACGCTGACCGCCAGCGAATTCGCCCTGCTGACGCTGTTCGTCGAGAATCCGAACCGCGCCCTGCACCGGGACTGGCTTCTGGAACGCACCTCGGGCGATGAGGAACCGGAAGCCTTCGACCGCGCCATTGACCTGCGGATCATGCGACTGCGGCGGAAGCTGGAACGCAATTCCTCCCGCCCCATGGCGATCCGCACGGTGCGCGGCGTGGGGTATCTGTTCGACCCCGAGGCCGGCTGAACCGCCAAACCTTGCCGCCTGAGGGCGGCGGTGGTTCACAAGCCCCGCATGGTCTCATCCCCCTCGCCCCAGGCCGTCTCGGCGGGCCTGCTCGCCGCCTTCGTGGGCTTCGCCTCCTCCTTCGCCGTGGTGTTGCAGGGGCTGACGGCGGTCGGCGCCACCCCGGCGCAGGCGGCCTCCGGGCTGATGGCGCTGTCGATCGCCATGGGGCTCTGCGGCATGCTGCTCAGCATCCGGCGGCGGATGCCGATCACCGTCGCCTGGTCCACGCCGGGGGCGGCGCTGCTGGCGGGATCGGCGCTGCCGGAGGGCGGGTTTCCCGTGGCGGTCGGCGCATTCCTGGCAGCGGCGGGGCTGGTGCTGCTGGCCGGGCTGTGGCGGCCGCTGGGCCGCGCGGTGGCGCGCATTCCACCACCGATCGCCAATGCCATGCTGGCCGGCGTGCTGTTCGGGCTGTGCCTGGCGCCGGTCCGGGCGGTGCAGGAGTTTCCGGCCCTGGCCCTGCCGGTGGTGCTGGTCTGGCTGGTGGTGGGCCGGGTGCAGAAGCTGCTGGCGGTGCCGGCGGCGGTGCTGGTGACAGTGGGGCTGCTGTGGTGGACAGCGCCGGCACTGGGGGATTTCAGCCTCGCCCCCACCCCCATCCTGGTGCTGCCGGCATTCGACGCCACGGCGATGGTCGGGCTCGCCCTGCCGCTGTTCCTGGTGGCGATGGCGTCGCAGAACATCCCCGGCATGGCGGTGCTGAACGCCAATGGCTTCCGGCCGGAACCCGGGCCGCTGTTCACCACGACGGCGCTGTTCAGCCTGGCGGCGGCGCCGCTCGGCGGGCATGGGGTGAACCTGGCGGCGATCACCGCCGCGCTCTGCGCCGGGGATACCGCGCATCAGGACCGGTCCCGCCGCTGGTGGGCGGCGGTGGTGGCGGGCGCGGGCTATGTGGCCTTCGGGCTGATGGCGGGGGGTGCTGCCGGGCTGGTCGCCGCCGCGCCGCCGTTGCTGATCCAGGCGGTGGCGGGCCTGGCGCTGCTGGGGTCCTTCGGCGGCGCCGTCGTCGCCGGCCTCGCGGACCCGCAGGACCGGGAGGCGGCGGTGGTGACCTTCCTGGTCACCGCCTCCGGCCTCACGCTGTTCGGGATCGGCGGCGCCTTTTGGGGGCTGCTGGCGGGCGGGGCCGTGATGGCCCTCGCCCGCTTGGTGCGTCCATTGGGACCATAGACCCTCAGGCGCCGGGCGCGGCCTCCGGCCGCTTGGCTTCGCGGCATAAGCCGCGGCGCCCATTCGGGCGCTCGGCCCGTCGGGCCGCCGCCCCGGTCTTCCTGCGCTTCGTATCAGCTCCTGGCCACCGCCTCCGCGATCGCCTTGCCGACATCGACGGTGCCGGCCTGCCCGCCCATGTCCCGCGTCCGCGGGCCGCCTTCGCCGAGCAGCTTCTCGATGGTCTGCACGATGCAGTCCGCCGCCGCCTTCTCCCCCAGGTGTTCCAGCATCATCGCGCCCGACCAGATCTGCCCGATCGGGTTGGCGATCCACTTGCCCGCGATATCCGGCGCGCTGCCATGCACGGGCTCGAACATGGAAGGCGCGGTCTTTTCCGGGTTGATGTTGGCCGAGGCGGCGATGCCGATGGAGCCCGCCACGGCCGGGCCGAGGTCGGAGAGGATATCGCCGAACAGGTTGGAGCCCACCACCACATCGAACCAATCGGGATGCTGCACGAAATGCGCGCAGAGGATGTCGATGTGGAATTCGTTCGTCGCCACTTCCGGGTAGTGCTTCGCCATCGCCGCGAAACGCTCATCCCAGAAGGGCATGGTGAAGGTGATGCCGTTGGACTTGGTGGCGCTGGTCAGCTTCCGGCGCTTGCGGGTCATCGCCAGTTCGAAGGCGTATTTCATGACGCGGTCGCAGCCGATGCGCGTCATGATCGACTGCTGGGAGACGAATTCGCGGTCCGTGCCGGGGAACATCCGCCCGCCGACGCTGCTGTATTCGCCCTCGGTATTCTCCCGCACCACGTAGAAATCGATATCCGCCGGCCCGCGATTGGCGAGCGGCGAGACCGAACCCGGCAGCAACTTGCACGGCCGCAAATTCACATACTGGTCGAAGCCACGGCGGATCGGGATCAGCAGGCCCCAGAGCGAGACATGGTCCGGCACGCCGGGCCAGCCGACGGCGCCGAGGAACACACTGTCGCTGTCCCGCAGCTGGTCGAGGCCGTCATCGGGCATCATCTTGCCCGTGGCGGCATAGGTCTCGCAGGACCAGTCATAGTGCTTGAGTTCGAGGTCGAAGCCGAAGCGGCGCGCGGCGGCGTCCAGCACGCGCAGCCCCTCGGGCGTCGTCTCCTTGCCGATGCCATCCCCGGGGATGACGGCGATCCGATACTTGTTCCGAGGGGCCATGGCCGGACTTCCTGCTGAGTGGGCCGGACCCTGCCGCCAAGCCAGCGATTGGGCAAGGGTAAGCCCTCGGCTTCGCTGCCTCAGGCGAAGATCACGTCGAATAGCGGGTCGAAGGCGCCCCCGATGATGATGGTGTCGGTGCCGAGCGAGCCCTGGATGCGCCAGATGCCGCCCACGACGAGTGTGACGGTCACCCCCGTGCCGTAGTCCTCCACTCGCAGCCGATCCCCGGACGCCGCGCCATTGCCGGCGAAATCCAGGACGGCATCGTTGGCCGCGAAGCCTTGCCGCAGGATGAAAATGTCGTTCCCCGCGCCGCCATACAGGTAGTCCGAGCCCGCCCCGCCATCCAGCGTATCCGCGCCACCGCTACCGGACAGGGTATTCGCCCCCGCATTGCCCACCAGCCGGTTGGCGGCGCTGTTGCCATCGCCGCGCAACAAGCCGTCGCCGGTCAGCACCAGCGCCTCGAACCCCGCCCCGAGCCTCCAGTTCACCGAACTCGCCACGGTATCGGCGCCGCCGGTGTCGGAGATCTGGTCGCCGGCCGCGTCCACCACCAGCAGGTCATTCCCGAGCCCACCGGCCAGCGTATCGGCCCCCGCGCCGCCATCCAGCGTATCGGCGCCATCGCCGCCCTGGAGCCAGTCAGCCGAGGCTTCGCCGCGGATCGACAGGCGCTCGAATCCCGTGAAATCGAACTGGACGCCGCCCCAGAAAGCGACGCCGTCACCCTCCCCGTAATTCTCCAGCACCAGGGGAAGCCCCGCCCAAACCGGGTCCCGCGTGATGATGAGCAAGTCATCCCCCGAGCCGCCATCGGCGAGGCGAACGCCGCCATCGCGGTCCATGATCGTATCCGCCCCGGCGCCGCCTTGCAGAATCAGGTCGAAGGCGCCGACATTCACCACGATCAGGTCATCCCCGTCCCCCCCATCGGCGATCCCGGTGGTGCTGTTCCCGGAGATGGTAATGCGGTCGTTCCCAGCGCCACCCAGCAGCGAGACATTCCAGTTCGGGCCGAGTTGCGCGGGGTTCTGGTCAGGGTCGGCATGCGTCGTCAGCACGTCATCACCGGCGCCCCCCAGGATGACATCGCCGGGGCCACCATTGCCCCCGCCACCGCCCATCAGCGTATCCGCACCCGCCCCGCCTTCGAGCCAATCGGCCGCGCTGGAGGTGCCGAGGACCAGGAAGCGTTCAAAGCCGAGGGCGGAGAAGGCCAGGGGCGCCGCATTCTCCATCGTGGTGCCGATGCCGAAGGTCAGCCGCACCACGCCGCCGAAGACCTGGTCCAGCGACATCGATCGCATGTTGCCGTCGGTGTAGCTCCTGACGACCAGGGTATCCGTGCCGCTGCCGCCGTCCAGCAGATTGGCGAGGCGCGGCGCGGTGCCGAGGTTGGTGGACCAGAACTCGACCTGGTCATCGCCCTCACCGCCCAGCATCCGGTCGCCCCAGCCGCCCCGCAGCGTATCGGCCCCCGCGCCGCCATCGAGGCTGTCACGGCTGCCATCGGGGGCGGTGGGGGACAGCAGCGCCAGGCTGTCGAACAGCAGGTCGTTGCCATCGCCGCCAGAGATCCGGTCCGCCCCATCGCCACCTTCCGCGGTATCCGCGCCGCTGCCGCCGGAGAGGTTGTCGTCATCCCCGCCGCCGCTGAGGCTATCGGCGCCGGCACCGCCGACCAGCACATCCCGGCCAGCATTCGCCCCACCGGCCTGGCCGGCTGTGTCCCCCACCAGCGTGTCATCGCCGGCGCCGCCTTCCAGCCGGTCTCGGTCAAAGCCGCCTTCGAGAAGGTCATTGCCCGCCTCGCCGCGCAGCGTGTCGCCATGGGAGCCGAACTGATACGCCGCGTCATCGCCGCGCATCACGTCATTGCCGGCGCCACCCAGCAGCCGGTCCGCGCCGAGATATCCCACCAGCGTATCCGCACCATCTCCGCCATCTGCCGTATCGGCCCCGGACCCGGCATCGAGCCAGTCATTCCCGGCCCCGCCCGTCAGCAGGTCGTTGGAGACGCCGCCATCGAGGTAGTCATCCCCCGCGCCGCCATCGAGCGTGTCGGCATCCTCCTCCCCGAAAAGGGAATCGCCGCCGCCACCGCCGAGCAGCAGGTCGCCCCCGATGCCGCCGACCAGGACATCCGCGCCAACTTCGGTCGCGGCAGTGCCGAGGGCGAAGCCCGCCAGCGTATCGGCGCCGGACTCGCCGACGGCCGTATCGTTCGCCACCGTGCCATAGAACAGGATGGGCGCGTTCATGATGCTGATGTGGAGTGTATACGCCCCGGACATGGCCGTATTCTCGGCCCGCACCATTACGACCCATTCCCCGCTGACATTGATATTGGACAGGGTGCGCGGGTCCGCGAGGGTGGAGGAGCCGGTGTCGAAGGTGATGGTGTCCAGGCCCGCAATGGTTGGCGTAGGCACCGGCGGAACGAAGATCACCAGCCTCGAATCAAGCCCATTGGTCGTGCCATCGATGTCACACAGCACCACCTGCCCCGCCACCGCGGTGAAGGCGTAGTAGTCCTCGTCGCCTCCGGCGAGGATGCTGCCGGTGAGGGTCACGGTCGGCGCGAGGGGGAACAGGGAACCGCCGCCGCCAGGGGCCGTGATGGTGAAATCCGCGCTGGTCAAACGCTGCGGCGCGGCGAGCGCCGCGGCGCCGACCAGGCCATTTTCCACGCCCGCGACCACAGCCATGCCTGCTCTCCCGGCTCAGCCCTCCGTCACGAAGGGTTTGCCTGCCGGAGCATCGATCCGCTCAAGAAATTTGTCCACCCAATGGCCGCCAGGGTCGGAGCCGGGCCGCCCTAAGCGATCACGACATCCGCCAGCGGGTCCAGCGCGCCGGTGATGACGATGGTGTCGCTGCCGAGCGAGCCCTGCACGAGCCATGTGGTGCCGGAGACGAGGGTGATCGTCACCCCCGCGCCATAGCCCTCGAAGCGCAACACATCCCCCGCCGCGGCGCCATTGCCGACGAAATCCATCACCCGGTCGCCCTCGGCCTCATCCAGCCGGAACAGGAAGACATCGTTTCCCGAATTGCCCGTGAGGCGGTCCGCGCCCACCCCGCCATCCAGCGTATCGGCACCACCCCCGCCCAGCAGCGTATTCGCCCCGGCATTGCCGATCATGAGGTTGGCGTTGCCATTGCCATCGCCGCGCAGCGCATCGTTTCCGGTCAGCACCAGCGTCTCGATCGAGATGCCGACCAGGCTCACCTGCACCGAGGCGAGGATCGTATCGGCGCCGGGGCCGGTTTCCGCGATCAGAGCCAGCGGGTCGGAGAGGATATACAGGTCGTTCCCGAGACCGCCCGCCAGACTATCCGCGCCGCCGCCACCGATCAGCGTATCCCCGCCATCGCCGCCCGAGAGGGTCTCGGCGGCCGAGGTGCCGATGATCCGATTGTCCCCCGCATTGCCGGTGCCCTGCCCGGCCGGGCCGACCAACACCAGCACCTCGATCCCCGCGCCGATCGTGACGCCAGCAGAGGCGATGACGGTATCCGCGCCACTGGCATCGCTCGTCAGGTCCAGCGCGTTGTCGACCAGCAGCAGGTCGTCGCCGAGGCCGCCCTCCAGGCTGTCCGCGCCGAGCCCGCCATCCAGCGTATCGCCGAGATCGCCACCCGAAAGCGTCTGCGCCCCTTCGGCGCCGAGGATGACG